>DATABT010000665.1:0-4836 GCA_036259455.1 Longimicrobium sp.
CGGCCAGCCATGAGCGTGGGTGAGTAGATTTCTCAGTCGGCGCAACAAGATCCTGCATGAGGCAAGTCCTCGTGGGCGCCTCCTTCGAAATGACAGCTCACGGCGCAGACTTCGTGCGTGCAACGAAATCCGCGATGAACCGAAATCTACTCGCCCGTGCGGGTGATCCGCTTCTCGCTCCGCGTTCGCCCCAGAGGCTTCTTCCAGGGACGGCCGCGCAAATTCCTGTAATTGCGCGATTTACGGCGACGGCCGAAGGTTTTCTCCGCGATGTTCGGACACGGCGCCCCTGCAGCAAGGCGGGCGCAAACCCGTTCGTCCTCGTTTGCGCCGCGGAGCGCAACGGGCATACTCTTGGTCGGAAGAAGGGACCGCGCAACCCGGGAAGCCGCGGGTTGCGGCCAGGTAAAACCGTACGCACAGCCGGAAGAGACGGTGAGATTTCTCGAGTGGACGTTCTACGGCAACTCTGCCGGCGCCTGGGTGGCCGCGCTTTTCGCGCTGGCCGGTGCCGTCGCCGTGCTCCTGGCGAGCCGGCTCGTCCTCCTTCGGGGGCTGCGGCGCATCGCCACGCGAACCCACAACACGTGGGATGACGCGTTCGTTGCCACCGCCCACGCGACGCGGTGGTGGTTCTCGCTCCTGATCTCGCTCTGGATCGCCTCGCGCCTGCTGGTTCTGCCGCCGCGGGTGCGGGAGACGATCGACCTGATCGCCATTCTCGCGCTGCTCCTGCAGATCGCGGTCTGGGGCCGGGCGGCGATACTCACGTACGTCGAGGCGTACACCGGCAGGACGGTCGTCGAGGAGGACGCGCCCAGCGTGACCACGGTGCGCGCGCTCGGGTTCCTGGCCACGCTGGGCCTGTGGTCGGTGCTGATCCTGATGGCGCTCGACAACCTGGGCATCGACATCACGGCCCTGGTCGCCGGGCTGGGCATCGGGGGCATCGCGGTCGCGCTGGCGGTGCAGAACATCCTGGGCGATCTCTTCGCGTCGCTGTCGATCGTGCTGGACAAGCCGTTCGTCTACGGCGACTTCATCGTCGTGGACGACCTGATGGGCACCGTGGAGCGCGTGGGGGTGAAGACCACGCGGGTGCGAAGCCTCTCGGGCGAGCAACTCGTCTTTTCGAACTCCGACCTCCTGGGGAGCCGTATCCGCAACTACAAGCGCATGCGCGAGCGGCGGGTGGTCTTTTCCGTCGGCGTGGTCTACCAGACGCCGCACGCGCAGCTGGCGGCCATCCCGCAGCTCCTGCGCGGCATCGTCGAGGCCCAGCCGGACGTGCGCTTTGACCGGGCGCACCTCAAGGAGCTTGCCGCCGCCTCGCTGGACTTCGAGGTCGTCTACTACGTCCTCAGCCCCGACTTCAACGTGTACATGGACCGCCAGCAGGCCATCAACCTGGAGATCTTCGGGCGGTTCGAGGCAGAAGGGATCGAGTTCGCGTACCCGACACAGACGCTCCACCTGGCCGGGCCGCAGGGAGCGCCGGCGGTGGAGGAATCCGTCGCCCCGAGTCCGGCTGAACGCGGTGCGTGAGCGGGCCGCGCGCGGGCGCGGCGCCGGGCAGGAGGGGTGAGCGGGGGAGCGCGAACGCACCGGGGTCGCGCAACTCGGGAGCGGACGCGCGTATCTGCCTCTCCGGCAGGACGTCAGACCGGTCCGCCCTGCTCCCGCTTCACGATCAGCCGCAGCAGCCCCTCCTGCGTCGTCGACGCGATCATCTGCCCGTCGCGGGTGAGGATGGAGCCGCGGGTAAAGCCGCGCGCGCCGGCCGCCGCGGGGGCGTCCGTGGAGTACAGCAGCCACTGGTCCACCCGGAAGGGGCGGTGGAACCACACGGCGTGGTCCAGGCTGGCGGCCTGCACCCGGCG
Organism: Longimicrobium sp.; assembly: GCA_036259455.1. Taxonomy (GTDB): domain Bacteria; phylum Gemmatimonadota; class Gemmatimonadetes; order Longimicrobiales; family Longimicrobiaceae; genus Longimicrobium. The sequence continues at coordinate 1,881 of DATABT010000665.1, forward strand.
CATCAGGAACGACAGCCCGTGCGGCAGCAGCGCCGTGCCCAGCAGCCCGTAGTCCGACGCGTACGCCAGCACCGCCTGGTGCAGGATGGGCTCGTCGGGCATGGTCCCCTCGGCGCGAAACCACATGTGCCTGGCGGGCTCGCGGATCTCGGGCCCGAAGGGATCCACCGGGTCCACGGGGCGGAAGTCGATGGGGCGGTCCTGTGTGTAGACGTCGCGGATGGGCTCGGGGATGCGCTCCGCCATCGCCCGCACCAGGTCCAGTTCGCGCGGCAGGTCCTCCGGCGCGGGGACGTCCGGCAGCGGGGCGCCGTGCTCCATTCCCTGCTCGTCCACGTGAAAGGAGCAGAGCATGGAGAAGATCTCGCGCCCCTCCTGGATCGCGAGAACGCGCCGCGTGGTGAAGCTGCGGCCGTCGCGGATTCGGTCCACCTGGTAGACGATGGGCGTCCGCACGTCGCCGGGGAGCATGAAGTAGCCGTGCAGCGAGTGCGCCTGCCGCCCCTGCACCGTATGCCCCGCAGCCACCAGCGCCTGCGCCAGCACCTGCCCGCCGAACACGCGGCCGGAGCCGATGTCGCGGTTCTGCCCGCGGAACAGGTTCAGCTCCAGCCGCTCCAGGTCCAGCAGGCGCAGCAGCAGGTCCAGCGGCTGCCCCGCGCCGTTCTCGTCGCTCATCGTCGTCCATCCGCCCCGTCGTTCCGGTCATCACCACGGCGGCAATCTGGCCGGTGCCGCGCGCGATCTCAACCGCTCCGCCGGCGACACGGCTCGCAATCCTCGCCCCGCCATCCGTTCGCGGTGAGTCGCAGTCTTCCTCCAGCCTGCCCCCATTCCCTGGTATGAGGGAGGGTTTGCCCGCCCTGCGCGCAGCGACTCTGGCGGCGCGGCCGAACCTGCATGGCTCCTTGAAAACCGTCGCAATGTGACACCCTGATAAATGCGACACGGGCCCGTCCGCATCGCCGCGGACGGGCCCGTCGCTGTTCCGTACCCCTCGTACCGCCGTTACTGCGCGTATCGCAGGATGTCGTAGATGAAGCGGGTGCCCCAGCCAAGGTTCTCGACGCTGATGCGCTCGTCGTTGCCGTGCATCATCTTCTGGTGCTCGGCGGATTCTACCTGGAACGGGTCGATGCCGTAGGTGACGATGCCCAGCTTGCGGTACGTGGGGCGGTCGCTGGCGGCGGTGAACATGGGCGTGGTCACCAGCGCGCCGGGGTCGCGGTCGTGCGCGGCGCGCTCGATGGCGCGGAACAGGTCCGTATCCACCGGGTTCTCCAGCGGCGTCTTGGGCGCCATGATGGTCTGCCAGCTGATCCCCGAGTCCGCCGCGAGAGCCTTGAGCGTCGCCAGCACGGAATCGGGGTTCGCCGTCGGCAGCAGGCGGATGTCGATCTCGGCCACCGCCTCGGCCGGGATCACGTTGGTCTTGCTGGACCCCGTGACCACCGTGAGCGAGATGGTGTTGCGCAGGATGGCGTTCCAGTAGACGTCGCTCAGAATCCACTCGCGCGCGGCCGGGTCCGCCAGCGCCGTGCGCACGTCCGCCAGCCAGGCGCGCTGCGGGTCCTGGTAGTTGCGCGAGATGTCGCGGAAGTACTTTTCCACCCCCGCCGTCACCTCCAGCGGCGTCTCGTACTGGGCGATGCGCGCGAGCGCCTGCACCAGCCGCGGCACCGGGTTCTCGCGCGTGGGGCGGCTGGCGTGGCTGGGCGTGCCGGCGATGCGCAGCCGCTGCCAGAACGTCCGCTTTTCCGCCACGCCCACGCCGTAGAACTGCAGCCGCCCGTTCTCGATGGGGATGTCGCCGCCCTCGGTGATCAGGAACTCCACGTCGCGCAGCAGGTCCGGATGCCGGTCCACGAACGCCACCGCGCCCGTGGAGCCCAGCTCCTCGTCCGCGTTGGCGATGTAGACGATGTCGCGCGTAAGGCGCACTCCGCTGCGCTTGAGGGCGAGCATCGCCATCAGGTGTGCCACGCCGTCGCCCTTCATGTCGATGGCGCCGCGCCCCCACACGTACCCGTCCCGCACCAGCCCGGCGAACGGGTCCACCGTCCAGTGCTGCGGCGACGCCGGCACCACGTCGATGTGGTGGACGAGGGCGATGGCCCGCTTCGATCCGTCCCCGCGCACACGGGCGTAGAGGTTGGCGCGGCCGGGGCCGAGCGCCTCCTCGTCCAGGATCTGTGCCTCGATCCCCTCGCGCCGAAGGATGCGTGCCAGGTACTCCGCGCCGGCCTTCTCGTTGCCCGGCGGGTTGGTGGTGTTGATGCGGATGTACTCGGAGAGGACCTGCACCGCCTCCGCCTGCAGCGCCGCCCAGTCGATCGGCCGGGCGGGTTCCGGCTGGGCCGCGGCGGGCACGGCCAGGAGGAGTAGGGCGATCGGGAGCGGCAGGCTGCGCATCATCGTCATGGAAGAAGTCGTTGTGGCGGGGGTGCCCCCGGGGAAGATAGTCCGGGGGGCGAGGAAAGGAAAAGTGGAAAGTACGACGGAAAGAGGATTGTTCCGGACGAGCGGGTAGCGTAGAATGCGTCGTGGCGCTGTGCGGACGCACGGCGCGAGGAGAACCTCGGCGGGAGGTGGACGATGCACCGTTCCAGGATCATGAGGGCCGCGTTCTCAGCGGCGGTGGCGCTGGGGCTCGGGATGGGAGTCCGCGAAGCGGTCGCGGCACCCGCGCAGGAGCAGGCGCGGCGGCCCTTCTGCCGCGACGACGCGCATTGCCAGGAAATTTGCGAGAAGCTGCACCCGGGCTACGACGGGTTCGGCTTCTGCGCGAACCAGACCTGCTACTGCTGAGGCGCGAACTCCCGGCCCACGCCGTTCGCTGCCTCGCGCTCGCGGGGCCGTGACGCTGGCGGTCTTCTCGAAGTCCGCAGCGCGAGGGTGCTCCGAGCCGGATTGCATCGCGGAGGGGGCGTGCCGGCCGGCGGAGATCGCCTCCGCC
>DATABT010000666.1:0-8376 GCA_036259455.1 Longimicrobium sp.
GCGCCATCGCCGGCGGGCTGTTCCTTGTTCTCACACTGATTGCGTTGTACCTGCTGGGCCAGCCCGCGATGGAGCCCGCCGCGCGCGTTCTGGGCGCGCTGCAGCCCATCGTCGTCACCCCCGCGCTGGCGATCGCCATCGCCTTCGCGGCGGTGATCGGCGTGGGGGCATCCGCGCTGGGCGGCCGGGCCGGCGGCTGGGTCGCCCGCCACCGCCACGCCTGATCCGCATTGCCGGGACGCATGCAGCCCCCGCCGGCACTTTGCCGTCGGGGGCTGCTGATTCTGGCGGAATGAGGCCATCCGGAGCTGCGCGCACTCTGTACCACGCAAGCCGCCCATGCCACGGCTGTCATTTCGAAGGAGGCGCCCGCGTGAGCGCTGCCGGTGCAGGAAACCCGGGGCGCCGACTGAGAAATCTACTCACCCGTGCTGGTGACCCGTCTTCTTGCTCGGGCTCGCCCAGAGTTTCTTTCCGACGTCGCGTGGGGGTGCGTGGGCATTCATCCCTGTCCCCTATCTCCTCACGTCGGGGACACGGGGAAATCGGCTCCCCTGTCCCCTATCTCCTCACGCCACGCCGGCGGCGGTCTTCGCCAGCTCCAGCCGGCGCCGCAGTTCCTTCTCGCTCATGGTGCGGATGGCGAACGCGGCGGCTTCCATGCTGTTGAAGTCGATGGGCGCGGTGACCGTCGCGGTGGGATCGCCCGCGAGCTGGAATCCGAGCTGTGCGCCGTCGCGCAGGTGCGCCACCTTCGTGGGAATGGCAACCGCCTCCCAGGTGCGGCCGTGGTCGTCGGTGATGGTGCGCATCCGTCCGTATTCTCCAGTGCTGCCGCCCGTCATGATCGGCGGCGGTGTTGATGATGAGCCTGATCCGTTGGCCTTGATCCGCGGAGAGACCGAGGCCGGCGTCGCGATCCTCGCCCGCGATCCCCCGTGTCCCTGTAACCTGTCCCCTATTTCCTCCGGATCACCTTCAGCAACCCCTCGCCGGCGGCTTCCACCTGCCAGCGGCGCACGCCGGGCACCGCCTCCAGCTGCTCCAGCGTCTTCGGCTGCGTCCGGCCGATCTCCTCCAGCGTGGCGCGGGAGATCAGGAAGCCTGGGTCCAGCTCCAGCTCGTTGGCCACGCGCGTGCGCGCGTCCTTGAGCGCCTCCACGCGCGCCTCCAGCTCCAGGTCGCGCTCCCAGCGGGGGGAGCGGGGCCAGCGCGGCAGCTCCTCTTCCGGCACCGCCAGTCCGCGCCGGATGGCGGCCATGATCTCGCGCCCGCGCCGCTGCGCCATCCCCTCCGAAAGCCCGGTTACCTTCGGCAGGTCGCCCACGCCGCCGGGCGGGGAGGCGCTCATCTCCAGCAGTGCCTGGTTGCCCAGAATGCGGAAGGTGGCCTGGTCGCGCTCGCGGGCCACGCCCTCGCGCCACTCGTGCAGCTCGCGCAGGATGGCCAGACCGCGCGGGGAGAGGTCGCGCGCGCCCTTGATGCGCATGAACGCCTCGCGGCCATCCTCCGGCTCCGTCCACCGCGTCTGCTCGCGGCGCAGGAACTCTTCCCGGGCCCAGTGCATCCGCCCCTTTTCCTCCAGCGCCTCCTTGAGCCGGTCGCGCAGGTCGGGGAGGTGGGCGGTGTCGGTGGCGGCGTACTCCATCATCCCCGCGCTCAGGGGGCGCTCGGCCCAGTCGGCGCGCTGGAATTCCTTGGGAAGCTTGAGGCCCAGGTACTTCTCCACGATGTTGCCCAGGCCCAGCTGCCGCTCGCCCAGGAACGCCGCTGCGATCTGCGTGTCGAAGAGCCCGCTGATGCGAAGCCCCGCGTCACGGTCCAGGATGCGCACGTCGTAGTCGGCGTCGTGAAAGATCTTCTCGATCGTCTCGTCGGCGAACAGCGCCCCCAGCCCCGACAGGTCGCCGACGGGAAAGGGGTCGATGAGGTAGTTGCGGGTGCGCGTGGAGATCTGCACCAGGCTGAGGCGATCGAAGTAGCGGTGGTATCCCGCGGCCTCGGTGTCGACCCCCAGCAGCGGCTCCCTCCGCAGCTCGTCCACCAGCGATGGCAGCCGGTCCGGACGCTCGATGTATTCGTAGTTCATGCTTCGGGCGTAAAAGAAGCCGCCAAAATCGCCGCGGATACCCGCGGTCGCAAGGTCCGGGCTCGGGGAGCGGCACTGTACATCCCACGCCGGCGCCGCGAAATTGGCGCATCCACGATCCGTTCACCGAGCAGCGCCATCCCCAAATTCATCGTCCGCTCGTTGCGGGCGGACTGGCGCGCGCCCGGCGAGAGGGCGGCTGAAGCCGCGGCTAGAACGGCCAGAAGCCCCGTCCCGGCTCGTTCCTGGCCGAACGGGGCTTGGTCATGGCTCGCGGCGGAGTCTCGTGGGGGACGCGTGTGCCGCGAGGAGGAAAGAAAGAGCGCCGGTGTTCGACCCGGCGCTCGTCGATCGGTGGATCTGCTTCGCGGATGCCCGTCAGCGGGGCATGCGGGTGCGTTCGGCGCGGTAGGCGCGGGCGGGCACTTCAACGCGGACCACGCGGTTGAGCGCATCTACCCACACGTGGTGCTCGTCGCCGCCCTGGGGCTGCACCACGAGGTGAAAGAGCGTGGCCTGCACGCCGCCGATGGTGACCGTCTCTTCGCCGCGGCTGGAGACGGTGGCCATCACCTGCCGGTTCTCGCGCGGCACGATGACGGGAACGCGGCCCTGGTGCGTGCGCTGCGCCAGGAACTGGTAGTGGTGGGCCACGCCCTGGTCCAGCACCACCGCACCGGAGCTGGCCACGTACTCGCGCAATTGCTCGCCGCTGCCGGTGACGATCTTGGCGCTGAACCGCCCGCCGCCCACGGTGCCGACGACGCGGCTGGGCGAGCTGCCGCCCACGTTCACCTGGTAGTTGACGGGATCGGCGCCCACGCCGCGCGCGGTCAGGCGCGGGTCCAGCTCCAGCGTGCCCTCCGGCAGCCGTACCCGCACGCGCCCGGTGGCCACCAGCTCCGCGCCCGAACCCGTGCCGGCCTGGCTGATGAGGAACTGCTCCGTCCCCACCTCACGGTCTTCCACGTAGACCACGAAGGTGCCGCTGTCCACCTGCTGCGCCGCCGCGTCCGCGGTCGCGGCGAGGGGCAGCGCCAGCAGGGCGAATGCGTGCAGGGTGAGCTTGTGGCTGGTCTTCATGCGCTTCCTCGTTGGATGGTCGCCGCGCGATACGCCGGGCGTCGGTCCGCACGCTCCGTACCCCATCCGCACGCACGGGTTTCGGGGCGGGATGCGTGTCAATGGATGGAAGACCATGCGCGGCGGGGATCTACGGGCGCGGCGCCCGGCAGGGCCACGGGCGGTCGCAAACCGCGGCTGGAACTTCACGAAATCCGCCTTCGCGGATTGTGGCCGCACGTCGGGGCGCGTCTTTCGGTCCACCGTGCGGGCAAGGGATGGGCAGCCACCCACGCGCTCCGCACTTTTCCACGCATGCACTCACGCACCTCACTCCTAGTCCTCGTCGGGAGGCGGCGCGATGAATACCTTCAGGCGGATCTTCTGCAGGATGTGCTCGTAGATCAGCCGCCCCTTCTCCGCGGTGGCCAGGGCGGCGCTCCCCCGCGTGCCCGGCCGGGCGGGGGGAATGCGCCGCGGACGGCCGAATCCGAACTTTCGGGGCTTTCCGGGGTTTCCGGGGGCCTCCGCGGGATCCCTGACCCGGTCCATCAGCACGGTGTGCGGCCGCAGGTGCAGCAGCAGCGACGTGAGCGCCTCGCCGGCGTGGTCCTGGCGCGTCTCGCCGTCCAGCAGCGCCGACAGGTTCACGTTGAGCGCCTCCACCACCCGCACGCGGGCCCCCGGCGCGCGCAGCGTGGCGATGGCCTCGGAGTGCGGCACGTGCGCGTTGGCGGTGATGGCGATGAACTCGTCGAACCCCTGCGACGTCCAGACCGCCAGCATCTCGTTGAGCGCGCGGTGCAGGGTCTTGGCGCGCAGGGCGGACGTGCCGGCGTACGCGTCTTCGCCGGGAAGGTTGACGCCGTAGTGAAAGGTGGGCGCGCGCAGCACCCCGAACTCCTGCGAAAGGTCGCGCGCGAGCGCCTCGGCCACGCAGGTGCCGGCGCCCACGGGCAGGTGCGGACCGGACTGGTCGCACGCGCCCACCGGAATGATGAGCCGGCGGTCGTGCTCGAGGTGGGCGGCCACGTCCGTCCAGGGCAGGTCGCCGATGGCGTAGGAGCGCATGGGCTTGAGCATCGAAACGACGCTAGCGGGTGAACCGGCGCAGGCGCAAGCCGCACCGTCCGCCCCCCCGCGCCGGCCGCGCGTACGCATGGACGCGGCCGGGTGGGCGGCGGGGTGGCTGTTCGTGCTGTTCGTCGCCGTGTGGCTGCAGCGCCTGACGCCGGACTGGCTTCCCGCCGCGGCGGTGGCGGCGGCCGCGTGGGCCCTGCTGGCGCGCTCCGTCCGCCGCCCCTGGCGCGTGGCGGGCGCCGTTGCCATGGCGGTCACCATCGCGCTGGCGGCGCGGACGCAGTACCGGCTGTGGCGCGTGGCCACGGAGTGGGGCCAGGTGCGCTTCGAGGTGGACACGCTGGCCGGCGAGCGCGTGCACGCGGACCTGGACCGCCTGTTCGACCGCGGCGGCGAGGCCGTGCTGGGCGCGGCGGATCTCGTGGGACCGCGGACGCGCGTGAACGCCAACCTCTTCGCCCGGCTGGAGGACGTGCGGCGCCGGACGGGGATGACGGCGCTGGCCGTCTACCGCCCGGACGGCTCGCCGCTCGTGTGGGCGGGCGAGCACCGGGGGACGGTGCCGGACTCCGTGCGCAGCGGACTGGTGGAATCGTCCTTCTCCGCCGGCCCGCTGTTCGGCTACGTGTACTTCGCCGAGCGGCTGCGCAGCGGCAACGTGGCGGTGGCGGCCACGCTGCTGGACGCGCACGTGAACGTGGGGGAGGGGACGGAGCCGTACGCGGACCGGTTCGCGCGCAGCAGCGGCGTGGTCCCCCGTTTCACCACGCCGGAGCTGGCCCAGGGCGACGACATCTGGGACTGGACCACGGAGACGGACACCATCCTGAGCGGGGTGTTCGAGGCGCTCACGCAGGACCGCTGGCGCGACCGCGTCTCACGCCACGGGCGGTGGGAGGTGGCGGGAACATGGCTGGTGGCCGCGCTGCTGCTGGCCTTCGCCTGGTACCGCGGGGGGGCGCGCCCGCCGGGAATCCCCATCGCCGTCCTCACCCTCTCCCTCGTCCTCATCCCTCTGGGCGAGGTGCTGGAGGGGGCGTCCGGCGCGCGGAGCGCCTTCGCCCCCGTCCGCTTCGTCCTCCCCGTGCCCGGCGACGTGACGCTTGGGCAGCTGCTGCTGGTGCTGCTGGGTCTCGCTGCGTGGCTGCTGGCGCGGCTGCGGCCCGCCCAGGCCGCGGACCGGCTGCCGCTCGCCCTGCGGATCGTCCTGGGCGGCGCGGCGCTGGCGGGGGCGGTGGCGCTGGTGCGCGCGTCGGTGGCGGCCGGGGTGCTGGCGGACCGCGCCGCCGGCGGGGCGCCGCTGGTGCTCGCGCTGGCGCTGCTGGGGGCGATTCCTCTCTTCGTCCTCCTGGGGCGGGAAGGGGATGACGCCGGGCGCGTGCGGCCGGAACTGGTGATCGCCGCCCTCGTTCTCTCCGCCGTGATGGCGCTGGCGCTCGCTTCGCTCTGGTGGCGGCCGGGGCGGGAGATGCCGTTCTGGGCCGCGGCGCTGTGGGCGCTGCCGTTCGCGCTGGCGTCGCTGGCCATCCCGCGGAGCGAGATCCGCCGCGGCGCGCTGCTGCCGTGGGTGTGCGCGGGGTGGATCGCTGGCTCGCTCGCGCTCTCCACCCTGTGGACGATGCACCTGAACGAGCGGCTGCGCGTCTCGGAGCGCGAGATCGCCAAGCTGGGCACGCAGGCGGATCCGTTCCTGGACTTCCTCCTCCGCCAGTTCTCCGAGCAGGTGCTGCGGCTGGACGCGGAAGGGCGGCAGGGGGTGAGCCTTCTCTACCAGGCGTGGGTGGAGGCGGGGCTGGCCCGGGAGGGATACGAAGGGCGGGTGACGCTCTGGCAGGACGGCGTTCCCGGGACGGAGCTGCGCCTGGCGGACGCGGCCGTGCCGGCGGAGCGCGTGGCGCAGCTGCTGGACGCCGCCCGCGCCGCGGAGGAGCCGAAGCTGGAGCGGGTGACCAATGTTCCCGGGCTGCACTACCTGCTCGTGGTCCCGCTGACGGCGGGGCAGAGCGTGTCCGTGGCCGTGCCGCCGCGCGCGTACCTGGGGAGATCGACGTCGCTGGCGCGCTTTCTGGACCCGGAAAAGCCGGCGGGCACGGGCGTGGGCGCGGCGACGCTGTCGCTGGTGCCGTTGCCGTCCGGAGCCGCGGAGCCCGGCCGCGGGTTGCGGTGGGTGCGGGCGGAGAACGGGTGGCGCAGCGAGACGAGCGTCTCGTTTCCCGGCGCGCCCATGCACGCGCACATGACGGTGCCCATCCCGTCGCGCTTCATCCTGGTCGCGCGAGGGCTGCTGGCGCTGGTGATGGTCGTCTTCCTGGCGACGGCGCTCTGGTCCCTGGCGCGGACGCTCTGCGGCGAGCCGCTGGGCGTGGACCGCGCGCAGTGGGGGTGGCTGTTCACCTTCCGCGGCCGGCTGACGGGCGCGCTCTTCGTCTTCTTCCTCCTTCCGATGGCGGCGTTCGGCGCCACGGCGTACCGCGCGCTCTCGAGGGAGGTGGAGCGGACGGCGGCGGCGCTGGCGGACCGCGCGCTCACCCAGGCGGAGTCGGAGGCGCACGGGCAGCCGCTGGGCGACCTGGCGCGGCACGTGGGCGCGGACCTGCTCCTTTACCGCGACGGCGTGCTTTCCCAGGCCGCCACGCCGGAGGTGATCGATCTCGGGCTCTATCACGCCTGGCTGCAGCCCGAGGTGTTCCTGGACTTTGCCGTCGGCGAGGCGGTGGAGCGCGCGGAGAACCGCGAGCTGGCGGGGCACGAGTACCTGGTGGCCTACCGCCGCTTCGGCGACCGGCAGGTGCTGGCGTCGCCCACGCCGCTGGCCACGGGCGAGATCGCGCGGCGGCGGCAGGAGCTGGCGGACGTGGTGGCGCTGGCGGGGCTGATGGGCGCCGCCCTTTCCATCGTGCTCTCGCTCCTGGTGGGACGCGCGCTCTCCCGGCCCATCGAGGCGCTCTCCGGGGCCGCGAGCGCGGTGGGCGCGGGCGACCTGTCCGTGCGCCTGCCGTCGGGGCGGCGGGACGAGTTCGGGCGCGTGTACCGCTCCTTCAACCGGATGGTGCGCAGCCTGCGCCAGGCACGCGCCGCACTGGTCCGCGAGACGCGGCGGACGGAGGCCATCGTCTCCGAGGCAGGGACGGGCGTGCTGGCGCTGGACGCAACCGGCAGGGTGCAGCTCATCAACCCCCGCGCGGGGCAGATCCTGGGCGCCGAGGTCCCCGTCGGCTCGCGCATCCCGGAAGACCGGCCGGTCCCCGCGGCGGTCGCCGCTACGCTGCGCGACTTTCTGGCCTCCGGCGCGCGCGAGCGGGTGGAGGAGCGCGAGGTGGAGGGCCGGACCATCCGCCTGCGGATGCGCAGCCTGCACACGGACGGCCCCCGCGGCGCCGTGCTCGTCGTCGAGGACGTGACGCGCGAGATCACCTCGGCGCGCGTGCTGGCGTGGGGCGAGATGGCGCGGCAGGTGGCGCACGAGATCAAGAACCCGCTCACGCCCATCAAGCTGGCCGTGCAGCACCTGCGCCGCGCCTACGCCGACGGCCGCGACGACTTCGGCCGGATCCTGGACCGCAACGTGGCGTCCATCCTCCAGGAGATCGACCATCTGGGAGAGATCAGCCGCGCGTTCGCCCGCTTCGGCGCGCCGGTGGAGGAGGGCGCGCCCGTGGAGCCCGTGGACGTGCGCCGCATCGCGGACGACACGCTGGCCCTGTACCGTGGCGGGCACGATGGCATCGAGTACGTGCTGGAAGTCGCGCCCGACCTGCCGCGCGTGCTGGCCCGGCCCGGGGAGCTGAAGGAAGTGCTGCTGAACGTGCTGGAGAACGCCCGCGCGGCGCTGGACGGTGAGGGGCAGGTGCGCATTGCCGCGGCGCCCGCGGGGGGTGGGCAGTGGCTGCACGTGGACGTGGCCGACACGGGCGAGGGCATTCCGCCGGAGTCGCTGCCGCGCATTTTCGAGCCGCAGTTCTCCACGCGCAGCAGCGGCACGGGGCTGGGCCTCGCCATCGTCAAGCGCCTGGTGGAAGCGTGGGGCGGCGAGGTGACGGTGGATTCCACCGTGGGCGAGGGTACCACCGTGCACCTGCGGCTGCGCGTGGTGGAGGCAAGTGCGTGAGTGCGTGAGTGCGTGAGTGCGGGAGTGCGTGAGTGCG
>DATABT010000667.1:0-1884 GCA_036259455.1 Longimicrobium sp.
CTCCACCTGCGCCGCCTGCACCGTCGTCCCCTCGCCCGGGGCCGGCGCGGTGGAGGGCGGGGGGCCTGGCGACGGACGGCGTGGACGCGGGCGCGGAGGGCGGGCGGTAGGTGCGCAGCTGGTAATCGACCACGAAGTCGATCAGCCCCTCGGAGGTGGTGAGCTCCGGGTCCGTCAGGAAGGGCTGGAAGTAGCGGTGCAGCCCGGGGGCCTCCAGGTCCCAGTCGATGACCAGCACGCTCTTTCCCTGGCTGGCCAGTATCCACGCGGTGTTCGCCAGGACCATCGAGCGGCCGGTGCCGCCCTTGTACGAGTAGAAGGTGATGATCCTGCCCGGCGTGCGCTTTTCCTCCATGGCCGTGCCGCTCCCCCTCAGTTGGGTGAAACGAGCGGAAGCGCGCTGCCGCCGTCCTCCGGCTGCTGCGCCTGGATGCGAAGCTTGCGCAGCAGCTCCAGCGCGTCCGCCAGCCGGTCCTTGAGGTCCGGCGCGGAGGGGATGGGGTTCAGGATGTAGTCCGGCTTGTTCTCGAGCCGCAGGGGAAAGGCGCTGCGCACGGCGTTCTCCAGCGTCACGCGGTCGGGCTCGGGCTCCTGCGCGGGGTTCCAGGGGCAGGCCACCACGTACTGCACGCACTGCGAAGCCCGGTCGCACGCCAGCATGGAGGCAAAGTACCCCTCCAGACGCAGCGTCCACGGATCCACGATCATCACGATGATGTTGCCGTTGCGCTCCGCCTCTTCCAGCGCCTGCACCAGGGTGGACGCCGACGCGGCGTCGAACGGGATGTCCTGGTACAGCATGCGCCGCGAGGTGGTGACCTCCTGGGCCATGAGGGCGACCGCCTCCTGCACTTCGGGGTGGTACGGGTGCCACTCCAGCGCGGAGCCTTCGTATCCGCCGCGCTCCGCCTTGAGCCGCGCCGCCTCCCACTCCGCGCGCGTGGCCGCCACGTAGACGAACTTGACGTACATGGGTCCCACGCGCGCGCCCGCCGGGGGCGGTACGGCCGGGCGGAACACGTTGGGCACCTCGTCCCACTGGACCGGTGCGCGCGGAACCGGAATCCGTGCCGCGTCCACGATCTTTTCGGCCAGTGCCTCGATGAAGGCGCGGCGGCGGTCGCGGTGCCTGGACTGGCGCATCAGGACCCGCAGCCCCTCGGTGGCGTAGGTTTCGCCGAAGTCCGCGTGCTTGTACTGCACGGCGCTGGTGATGGCGGGCAGCACCGGCTCCACGTTCTCCTCCGGCGCCCACAGCACGGGAAGAATGACCGGGGGCGTGTAGTCGGGCCTCTTGAACTGCTCGCGATAGGCCTGCTGGCGCAGGTTGAACACGCCCCACTCCCGGCCGCAGGTGGGGCGCCCGAAGTAGGTGGGCGAGTAGATGGCCACCAGCACCCGGCTGGTCTGCAGCGCCTCGAAGAGCGCCTGGGTCCACTGCTCCCCCACCTGAATGCGCTGCTGGTCGATGAACCCCGGCGGGTTCTGGCCGGTGCGCACCCGCACCTCCTCGCTCAGCTCCTCGTAGAAGCGCTCCAGGTACTGATCGTGGTCCTCGCGCGCGTAGCTGAAGAAGAAAACGCTCATGGAAGGTCTCGCGGTGCGGAGGGTTCCTGCGGAAATGGACGGGAGGCCCGGATCGTCCGCCATGAAATGTAGGCGCGATCGGTGCCCCGGAAAAGAAAAATCGCGCCCGCGCCCGGCCCCGCGCGCCCGGCGACGCCGTGCACGGGATGGATGGACGCGCGGAGCGGATTTCACGCGCGGATGCTCCGTCCGGGTCGTGGAGGCCAGGCGTAAACGGACGGATCGCATCCCTCCGTTCCGCCCCGCGAACCGTCCCGGCCGGCGAATGAAGAGAGGACGCGGATGAAGCCATCATCC
>DATABT010000668.1:0-1551 GCA_036259455.1 Longimicrobium sp.
GGGCGGCGCCGGCGCGCAGGTACGCCCGCACCAGCAGCGGATCGATCACGCCGGTCGCGGGGCCGGCGTCCGCCAGCCGCTCGTACCGCCGCGGCGCCATGCGCGCCAGCGCGAACGCCGCGCCGCCCAGCAGCCGCGAGATCGCGGCGACCTCCTCCACGTCGTCTTCCGCGTAGCGCCGCACGCGCTCCGGGTCGCGCCGCCAGGTGGTGAAGATCTGGCTCCCCGGCACGTACTCGCGGTCCGGCGCCGCCACGCCCAGGTGCCGCGCGACGGCCTTGAGCCCGTGCGAGGGGAGCTCGCGCGTGGCGAAGTCGTAGCGGGCCACGGCGTCCATCGTGTCGATCATCTCCCGCCCCGGCGCCACGTATCGCACCCGCCGCCCGGAGTCGCCTTCGCGCACGCCGCGCATGGCCGCGCGCTCGCGCAGCCCCGCCTTTGCCAGCCGCCCCAGGGTCAGGGGCACGCCCACCCGCCGCGCGCGCTGCTGCAGAAAGGGGAGGTCGAAGCCGTGCAGGTTGTGGTTCTCGATGACGTCGGGGTCCGCCTCGCGGATTACCTCCAGCAGCCGGCGGATGAGGTCCGCCTCGCCCGCGTCGCTGACCTGCGTGACCTCCAGCACCGTGTTCACGCCGGACGGATCGCGGACCGCGACCATGAAGATGCGGTCGCGCGTGGCGTCCAGCCCCTGCGTCTCCAGGTCGAACTGCAGGCGGTGCAGCCGGTCGAAGGCGAGGTCGCGAAAGTACGTGCGCCCCGTCGCCACCAGGTACTGCTCCTCCGGCGGCAGCACGAGCACCGCGTCGGCGCCCAGTTCGCGCAGGTGGGGAACGCGCTGTCCCAGCCGCATGGACGCGCCCTCCAGCACCGTCGCCGCCAGCCGCGCCCCATCCTCCGCGGAGACGAGGAACCGCAGTTCGCCCGGGCCTTCGAGCTCACGGTACCAGACGCGGGCCTCCGGCGCGCCCTCCGGCCCCAGGGCGGCGCCCAGGTGCCGCAGATCGTCGAGACGATCCAGAAGCAGCCACGGCCGATACCGCACCTCCTCGCGCAGCAGCGCGCCCGACGGCATGCGCCGCCAGACGATCGCGCGCCCGTCCGCCTCCGCCCACACGGAGACGATGCCGGGCGTGGGATCCCATCCCCACAGCCACTCGTCTTCGCGAGACGAGGCGGCGGGCGTGGAGCCCGCTGGCGTGGGCGAATCCATCACGTCCATCGGCTGCGCCGGCGGGGGATGTGGAGGCGGGTGGATGCGAGATGCCTCACGGGCGGCGCGACGGAAGCGGGGTGGGTGCAGGGAGATGGAGATCGGCCGGATCCGCCATCTCCCGAACGCCCGCAATCTACCGGAACGGAGACTCCAGATGAACAGCCTGGCCCCGGCGGCTCGCGCAATCAGATTTTGGGGGTTCATCGCGGATTTCGTTGCACGCACGAAGTCTGCGCCGTGAGCTGTCATTTCGAAGGAGGCGCCCACGAGGACTTGCCTCATGCAGGATCTTGTTGCGCCGACTGAGAAATCTACTCACCCACGCTCATGGCTGGCCG
>DATABT010000669.1:0-2249 GCA_036259455.1 Longimicrobium sp.
CGGCCAGCCATGAGCGTGGGTGAGTAGATTTCTCAGTCGGCGCAACAAGATCCTGCATGAGGCAAGTCCTCGCGGGCGCCTCCTTCGAAATGACAGCTCACGGCGCAGACTTCGTGCGTGCAACAAAATCCGCGATGAACCTCAAAAAACCCTGGGGGAGGTGAACTGCTCCGCCTTCAGCAACGGGTCAGTGCGCGTCGTCGGCGCCGCCCTGGAAGCCGTAGTCGGCGCCGCGCAGGGCGTACTCTCGCTCGCGGGAGTAGTCGGCGTAGCCGCGCTGCGCGTAGTCGTCGCCGCGCATCTCCAGGTCCGCGGGGCGCGCGGGAAGGCTGTCGGCCGCCGCCGGACGGGACGGCTCGTGCCACGGGCCCTCGCGGTGGCTGGCCGGACGGTCCAGATCCACCTCCACCGTCGTCTGGCTGCGGCGGCGGACGCCGGCGGCGGCCAGCCAGCTCAGCCCGGCCACGGCGGCCAGCGCCAGCAGGGTGCCGGACGGGTTCAGCGCGGCGCGGGTGTACGCGCTGGTGCGCATCACGTACCCATCGTAATCGCCGTGCAGGGCGCCGTTCTCCAGCGGCGGCTGGTACAGGGCGTCGCGGCGGCCGGGGCGCGCGGGCTCGTCCTTCTGCTGCCCGTCGAACATGCTGCGCTCCATGAAGCGGTCCGTCAGCCGCGGCGCCAGGATGCCCATCATCGCGTTCATCCGCCCGCCGCCGCCCACGGTCACGGACCGCCGCGGGTGCTCGGCGCAGTACAGGATGGCGCGTGCCACCGTCTCGGGGCGGTACACCGGCGGCGGAAAGTCCGGCTCGCGCTCCATCAGGTTGCGCGCGTGCCGGGTGAAGGGGGTGTGAATGGAGCCGGGCTTGACCAGCGTCACCACCACGGGCGCGTCCTCGTGCTCCAGCTCCATCCGCAGCGCGTCGGTGAACGCCTTGACGGCGTGCTTGCTGGCGCTGTAGTGCCCCTGCAGCGGGATGGCTCGATCCGAAACGATGCTGCCGATGTTGATGAGCGCGCCGCCGCTCTGCCGCAGGTACGGCAGCGCGGCCATGGCCCCGTTCACGATCCCCCAGTAGTTGGTGTCGAACAGGCGCTTCGCGTCTTCCAGCGGCACGTCCACCAGGCGGCCGTAGATGGAGACGCCCGCGTTGTTCACCCACGTGTCGAAGCCGCCGTATTCGCGCAGCGCCGTTTCAACGATGCCGCGCACGTCGGCGGGATCGGCCACATCCGCCACGGCGCAGACGGCGTCGCCGCCCTCGGCGCGGATCTCGGCCACGATGCGCCGCAGCGCCTGCTCGTCGCGGGCGGCCAGCACCACGCGCGCACCGCGGCGCGCGGCGGCCCGCGCGGTGGCCAGCCCGATGCCGCTGGACGCACCCGTGACCACCATCACCTGCTCCCGTACCGGCTTCAGCGTGATCTGCATATTCGTGTCTCCCATGCACTTGGACGCTTCCGTCGGAGGGCGTTGGAGGGATGCAAGCGATAGGCCGGTGGGGTGAAGGGGTGAAGGAGGGGGGTGTCGTTGGCCGGGTTCACCCGCCCGACAGGGGACAGGCGACGCGCGGCCATCCGCGCTTCGCGATCACCCCCCCTCACCCGTTCACCTACGCGTCCGGGTCCGCGCCGCGGGAGGCGGAGATCCAGCCGTCTTCCGTCCAGTACACGACCAGGCCGCACTGGCCGCGCGTCCAGGCGTGGCGCTGCAACTCACGGGGGACTTCGCTGAACTCGCGGTAGACCTCCACGGCGACGACGTCGGTGCGGCGCAGCGTCTCTTCCAGCGGCACCCAGCGCGGCCAGCCGCCATAGTACGGCAGCCCGTTCACCAGGAACTGCAGGCAGCGGTTCCCCAGCCGCGTGGACGGCGTGCGATAGCCGGTGCGCCGCTGCGCCGTGACTTCGATGCCGGGGATGGAGTACAGCAGGTCGCCGGGATACGTGGCGCGGCGCTGCGCCACGTAGGCGGAGTCCAGGTAGATGCCGTTCCCGGCCGCCTGCCGCCGCTCGAACGTCTGCTTGCCCACCTCGCGGCCGGAACTTCCCACGACCGTCACCGTGTCCAGCACGAACGGGCGCGCGGACAGGCGCAGCGCGGCCGCCGTCTCTCCCGACGGCGCGACGGTCACCGCCTCCGCGCCGGGCGTGTAACCGCCGCGCGCCGCGCTGATGGCGTACCGGCCGGGATCGTCCAGGCGCAGGCGGATCTCGCCCCGGCGGTCGGTAAAGCCGGCCTGCGCCAG
>DATABT010000670.1:0-4119 GCA_036259455.1 Longimicrobium sp.
CTGCGTCACGCTCCCCCGCTCCGCCTGCGCGGTGACCGTCACGCTCTCCAGCAGCAGCGTGGCGGCGCTCAGGGACACGTCCTGCGTGGCCGCGCCGCCCGCGGGCACCACCACGCCCGTCACCGTCTTGCTGGCGTAGCCCAGCGCGGTGACGGTGAGCGTCTGCGCACCCGCGGGAACGCCGGTGATGGAGTAGCGGCCGTCCACGCCCGCGTTGGCGGCCAGCTGCAGCCCCTGCACGGCCACCCGGGCCGAGGCCACGGGACGGCCGGTGGCGGCGTCCACCACGCGGCCGGTGACCTGCCCCGCCTGCGCGGCCAGCGGCACCGCGCCCAGGAGCGCGGCGGCAAAAACGAACGCGAGAGCCGCGCGCGGCAGGCTCCCGCGAATGATGCCGGGACCGTTCAGTCGGTGAGAGCGTCTCACGGAAAGGGCCTCGTCTTCTTCAGGTTGCGATCAGGATTCCAGTGCCCGCCGGTGCGGACGGCGGAAACTTCCCGGAACCCCGTCACGCAACCACACCCCCCGCGTCGCGGGGATGTCACGATCGCGGCACGGTTCGATACGCGAGTGCGAAACTGCGACGGTGCGAGAGTGCGAAAGTGAAGGGATGAAAGGGGTTGGATGACGACCGAGGGCGCCCGCGAATGTCCGCGGAGGCCCTCGTCCGTGTTTCCTGCCGGTCACGACCGCGTGATGATGATGGCGGGGGCCCGGATCGGCGGCCTCTCACCCGCGACGATGGATTCGCACGGTCCCGCCGCGCCCCCGCCACCACGGGTTGAAACCCGCGGCTGTAAATGCCACAAGCCCCGCCCTGGGCTCGCGGAGCTCGCCCGGCGGGGCTTCAACAGCATGGGCGCTACGCGCACGAGAGCGCGTCGGTGAGATTCGGGAATCGCCCACGCGAGCAGGTGAAGCCCCGTTTTGCGAGGAACGAGCAAAGACGGGGCTTGTGGCCGTGCATAGCCCCGGGCTTCAGCCCGGAGTATGGGGGGGCGAGACCGCCGATGCCCGCGTCCTAGAACGCCATCTGGAACATCGCCTTGAAGCTGCGCGCGTTGGCGCCGCGCTCCGGGCTCCACACCTCGTAGTTCACGGCCAGGCGGTTCAGTCCACCCAGCCACAGGTTGATCCCCGGCGTGAGCAGCGTGCCGCCCACCGCATCCGTCGCCTGCGCCGGGATCACGTCGTCCACGTCCGGGTCGCCGTAGCTCACCCGGACGAACGGCTCCACCGCCGCGACGGTGGACGACAGGCGCCCCGTGCGGTACGCGAGCCATCCGTGCGCGCCGAAGAACTCCGCACCCGCGAAGGGGTCAAAGTCACCCCGCGTCACCTCCGCCACCGCGCGCGGTCCGCCGCCGGCCCGGCCCAGCTCCACGTCCGCCACCCACGCCGCCCCCTCCCGCACCTCCAGGGCCGCTACGTCGTCCATGGCGTTCACGAAGTGGATGCGGCTGTACGAGGCGCCCACCCGCAGCCAACTCACCGGGTGGACGGCCAGACGCGCCACCCCCTGCCAGGTGTTCTCCCGTGGCGCCTCCGCTCGCGCGGGGCCGTTGAAGAAGCCGGCGGCGTAGGAGAGGCCCAGCGGCGCCCCGCGCGGCTCCCCGCGCACCTGCAGCCCCACGTCGCGGTCGCTGTAGCCCAGCTCCTGCAGCAGGTTCTGCTCGTCGAACGCTCCGTCCGCGCCGCGGATGCGTACGCCCTTTTCGACCGGCGTCAGCCGCACGGTGCTGTAGGGCGAGATCACGCCCGTGGGCCGGTGCGCCTGCCCCGCCCACACCTGCAGCGCGGGGTCGAAGTTCAGCCGCACGTACGCGTCCTTCAGCGTCACGCGGCTCCCCGCGAAGTCCGGCTGGATCTTGCCGCTCACCAGCCGCCCCAGGTGCAGGCTGGCCTCCAGCCGCACGCGCCGCAGCTCCGTCTGCGTGGCGGGGTGGTCGTCCACCGACGTGGTGTTGAAGATGGTCTGCACGCGCCCCCCGAAGGTGATGCGCGCGCTGGAGTCCGGCGTTGAAACGGTGAAGCCCTGGCCCGCCGCGGGAACGGCCGCGATGAGGGACAGGGCGGATGCAACGGCAAAGATCCTGTACGGACGCGGGGTCATCGGCAATGTTCACCGGGGTTCGTCGTGCGCTCCGCAACGGGAGACGCGCGAGAATAGGACGAACAAGCTACCGATCCATCCCCGATCCGTCACGGGTGCGTAACGAGCAACGAATCCGTCACGGTGAACGTCACGGCGCCGATGCGTCCCCCGCCTCCGCCCGCGCCCCGGGCTCCGCGGCGTCCTCCGGCACGGGGAGGGTGAAGCGGATGGTGGTCCCCCGCCCGAACTCGCTCTCCGCCGCGATGGCGCCGCCGTGCCCCTCCACCAGGTGCTTGACGATGGCCAGCCCCAGCCCCGTGCCGCCCTCCTCCCGCGACCGCGCCGCGTCCGCGCGGTAAAAGCGCTCGAAGATGCGGGGAAGATGCGCCGCGGGAATGCCCGACCCGTTGTCGCGCACCGCGATCTCCACCCACGCCCGTCCGCCGGCGGACGCGGAGGGCGCCCCCTCCGCCGCGGGAGCGGGGACGGGGCGCGCCGACAGCTCGATCTCCCCGCCCTGGGAGATGTAGCGCAGGGAGTTGCCGAACAGGTTGATGAAGATCTGCCGCAGCGCGCTGGGATCGGCGTCCACGAACTCGCACTCGTGGGGGATGCGCACCTCGATGCGCGCCTCGCGGGCTTCCGCGGCGGATTCCACCGTCCCCCACGCCTCGCCCGCGATCTCGGGGATGGAGACGATCTCCGGCTCCACCCGCCAGCCGCCCGTCTCGATGCGGGAAAGGTCCAGCAGGTCGTCAACGATGCGCTGCAGCCGGTCGGCGTTGGCCTTGACCGTCTGCGTGAACTGCGCCCGCAGCTCCGGCGGCAGCTGGGGATCGAGAAGCGTCTCCGCGAACCCGCGGATGGCCGTGAGCGGCGTCTTGAGCTCGTGCGAAGCGTTGGCTACGAAGTCGCGCCGCACGTCCTCCAGCCGGCGCAGGACGGAAACGTCCAGGAACACCATCACCGCGCCGCCCGTGGGAAGCGGCTGCGCGGTCGCCAGCAGGTGCCGCCCCTCCTGCCTGAGCTCCGTGGGCGGAACGGTGGCGCCGTCCAGCGCACGCTTGACGAGATCTAGGAAGGGCTGCCGGCGCGTGACCTCCTGCGGCGCCAGGCCGCGCGGGTCGCCGCTGAGCCCGAAGATGCGGCGGGCCGCGGGGTTGGCGCGGCGGACGCGGCCGCGCTCGTCCACGGCGATCACCGCCTCGTCCATGGCGTCGATGAGCGCCTGCATCTCCGCGCGCTCGCCCTCCAGCTGGCCCAGGCGGCGCTGCAGCTGGCTGGCCAGGGTGTCCAGCGCCTCGGCCAGCTCGCCCACCTCGTCGCGGTCGCGCGCGCGGGCGCGCTGCGTCAGGTCGCCGGCCGCCATCTCCCGCGCCACCACGGCCAGCTGCCGCAGCGGCCGCGTGACCGCGATGCTGAAGCCCAGCGAAAGGAGGCCGGTGAGCGCCAGCGCCACCATCCCCACCCCGAAAATGCCGCGCTGCACGCGGCGGACGGTGGCGTACACCTCGTTCAGCGGCACCGACAGGCGGATCACCCGCCCGCGCGACGCGGGGGCGGCCATGTACAGCTCGCGGTTGCCCACGGAGGTGCTCAGCCGCACCGCCCGTCCCATGTTCCCGCGCAGCGCGGCGCGCACCTCCGGCCTGCTGGCGTGGTTCTCCAGCGCGGACAGCCCCGCGTCCGGCACCTCCGAGTCGCCGATCACCCGCCCGTCCGGAGCGATGATGGTCACGCGCCGCTCCGCGACGGAGCCCAGCCAGTCGGCCACGGAGTCCGGGTGCACGTCCGCATGGCTCTCGTACAGCGAGCGGGAAAGGAGCAGTTCGCGGCGCAGGTCACCGGCCTGCATCTCCGTCATGTGCCGGCGCAGCAGCGTCCCCACCCCCAGCGTGAGCGCCGCAACCACCGCCGCGATCACGGTGATGTAGGTGAGGAAGAGCTTCTGGTCGGCGCGAAGGTGCATGAGGTGCGGCGTGCGAAAGTGCGTGAGTGCGTGAGTGCGTGAGTGCGTGAGTGCG
>DATABT010000671.1:0-5804 GCA_036259455.1 Longimicrobium sp.
CCGCCGCAGCCGCGCCCACAGCGCCTCCTCGGCTTCCGTGAGCGGCCGCCGCAGCACTTTGGCCGCCTGCTGAATCTCGGGGCTGGCCCTCCAGCGTGGTTGGCGCCGCATGCAACCTCCTCTCGTACGTTGCTAAAGGCCACACATGCAGAACACAGACGAACCGCTCCCCCTCCACCGCGAAGCGGGGGACGGGGGCTGGGGGGAGGGGGCCTCCGCCGTGCCGCGAAATCGTCCACCGCGCACCGACCCCGGCGAGCCGGCCCGCTGGATCTCATATCACGCGTCGTCCTCCAGTGCGCCCCCGCCGACGCGGTACACAGACAGAACACGAGACAAACCGCTCCCCCTCCACCGCGAAGCGGGGGACGGGGGTTGGGGGGAGGGGCCCCCCGCCGTGCCGCGAAATCAGCCACCGCGCACCGAACCCGGCGCACCGAACCCGGCGAACCGAACCCGGCGAGCCGGCCCGGCGAGCGGCGCCGGTCCCCCGTCCGCCGCCGGCCGCACCCGCATCACAACATGAGATGGATTCCTCCCCCTCCAACCCGTGCTCCGCGCTCCATCCACCTCAAGGCCCGGCCGCGCGCCGCCTCGCCTCCCAATCCACCAGCGGCGCATCCACGATGGCGTTCTGGACGGCGTCGGCGACGGCGCGGCGCAGGGGGGCCTGCTTCTGGTTCTGCGCCGTGGGATTGACGCGCGTCGTCAGCAGGATGACGAACAGGCTGCGCTCCGGATCGATCCAGATGGAGGTGCCCGTGTAGCCCGTGTGGCCGAAGCTGCGCGTGGAGAAATGGCGCCCGGCGCTGGACTCGCCCGACGGCGTGTCCCAGCCGAGGGCGCGGCTGCTGCCGGCCACCTGCGGCGCCGTCCAGCGGGCGATGGTCTGCGGGCGCAGAATGCGGACGGCGCCATACTCGCCGCCGTTCAGCAGCATCTGCGCAAAGACGGCCAGGTCGCGGGCGCTGCCGAACAGCCCCGCGTGCCCCGCCACGCCGCCCATGGCCCACGCGTTGGGATCGTGCACCTCGCCCCAGATCAGCCCCCCGCGCGCGGTGTCGCGCTCGGTGGCGGCGATGCGTTCGCGCGGAAAGCCCGGGCGGAATCCCGTCTCCCGCATCCCCAGCGGCGCGAAGATGCGGTCGCGGACGAAGGCGTCCAGCTCCTGCCCCGTGATCCGCTCGACAATGAGCTGCGCGAGGATCAGGTCCCAGTCGCTGTAGACGGTCTGCGTCCCCGGCGGATGGCGCAGCGGACGCAGGTTGATCTGCTCCAGGTACTGCTGCCGCCCGCGGTACGCGCGAAACAGCGGCGCGAACGCCTCCAGCCCGCCGCGGTGCGTCAGCAGCATCCGCACGGTGATCGCCTGCTTGGCGCTGTCCGTCAGCTCCGGCAGGTACGAGGCGACGGTGCGGTCCAGGTCCAGCAGCCCCGCCTCTTCCAGCATCATCGCCGCCGTCGTCGTGGCGACCACCTTGGTGACGGACGCCAGGTCGAAGAGCGTGCTGTCCGTGACCTCCGCCGACCCCGGCGCCCAGTCGACGGCCCCGTAGCCGCGCAGGTGCACCAGCCGCCCGTGCCGCCCCACGGCGATGGCGATGGCCGGCGCCGCCCGGTCCGCGATGGCGGCGCTGGCGATGGAATCCAGCTGCGCGCCCAGCCCCGGCGCGAATCCCACGTCCGCCGCGGACGCGGGCGCCAGCACCGTCACCGCCTGCATCCGCGGCTCCCGCGGCTCCGGCGCGGGAACGGGCGCCGTGGGCGGAGGCGGCGTGCAGGCGCCGGCCAGCGCGGCGGCCGCGGCGAGCGCGAGGGGACCTGGACGCATCGGATTTCGCTCCGGGTGACGGCGGTGGATCGAGGGCGGTGGATCGGCGGAATCGTAGGCGGACGGCGGGTGCGCGTCAAATGGACGCGGTGCGTGTGGGAGGATGATGGGGCGCGAGGGCGTTCGGTGGGTGGGCGCGCGGGCGTGCAGTGAACGCGGAGGATGGATGCGCCCCTCGTCAGAAACGCGCGGCGGGATGCATTGCAAGATGTCTCCCACGAACAGCTTGGGCGCGCGGCGACGGAAGCCGGGCACCGGGAACGTGCCATGCCCTTTTCGCGCCGGTGACGGTCACCCGAACCCGCATTCGCCCATGAGACGCGCATCCATCCTCCTCGTCCTCCCGCTCCTGGTCCTCTGCGCCTGCGGTGGAGACAGCGCTGAATCCGTCCGCGACAACACCGCGTCGCGCGGGGCCGCCGCGGGGGAGCGGCAGCGCGGGGAGGCCATCATCACACTGGACGAGCACGTGGCACCGGTTCCGGCGATGGAGCCCGCCGCCGCCCCGCCGTCCGGCACGGCCGTCGGCACGGACGGCGGGGCCGCGGTGCGGCTCCCGGGGCCCGAGTTCGAGTTCTCCGCCGCCGACACGGGTTTCATTCCGCCGATGCCCGGGCCCGGACAGCCGCCCGTGTCGCTGAACCCCATGCTCATCCGCACGGGCTCGGCCACGGTGGAGGTGGATTCAGTCGAGCGGGCCATCGCACAGGTGCGGGCGCTGGCGCGGCAGCTGGGCGGGATCGTGGGGAACACGGCGATCACCTCGGGGGCCGAGCAGGCGCGGCAGGCCAGCGTGGAACTGCGCATCCCCAGCGCCAACTTCGACCGCGCGGTCACGGGACTGTCGCCGCTCGGCCGCGTGGAGCAGGTGAACGTGACGGCGGAGGACGTGGGCGAGCAGTTCACCGACGTCACGGCGCGCGTGGCGAACGCGCGGCGGCTGGAGGCGCGGCTGCTGGACCTGCTGGACCGGCGTACGGGGCGCCTGGAGGAGATCCTGAACCTGGAGCGCGAGCTGGCGCGCGTGCGGGAAGAGATCGAGCGGTACGAGGGGCGGCTGCGCTACCTGCGGACGCGCTCTTCCATCAGCGTGCTCACGATCGTGCTGCACGAGCCGCGCGCGGTGCTGGGCGCCCCGGGCGAGCGCCCCATCCGCGACGCGTTCGCCGCCGCGTGGCGCAACTTCGTGGAGCTGATCGCGGGCATCATCGCCGCGTCGGGGATGGTGATTCCGCTGGGGCTGCTGGCGTTCGGCCTGTGGCGCGCGCTGCGCTGGATGCGCCGCCGCGAAGAGCAGCGAGACGCCGCCTACCGCGAGACCCTGCGCCGCGAGCGCGAGCGGCACCCGGCTGCGACCACGACGCCGGCGGCGAGCGAGGAGCCGGTGGGGCGCGGATAGCCGCCTGCGAGTCGGGCGGCTGAAGCCGCGGCTCGAAATGCCAGAAGCCCCGTCTCGGCTCGTTCCTCGCCGAACGGGGCTTCGCCTGCTGGTGATCCGCGCGTCCACGCCCGCGTCGGAGCCGTTCGCGTGAGGGATGCGCGCCCGGAGGGCCGAGAACACGGAGGGGCGGGACACAGCAGTTCCGTGTCGCGCCCCTCGGTGGGCTCGGCGCCGTTGGCAACAGTCGTATCGTTGCCTACGGCGCGCGCAGCCCGACACGGAGCGCAGCGGAGGGGCACGCCCACACCCGCGGTTCCGTTCCTTCCCTCCCCTCTCCCGGTTCATTCAGAAAACCACGAGATGCACCGCGCGCGTATCACCCGAATCCGGACGGTGTTGCGTGAGCCCCACTCACCCGTAACTTCAGCTTCGCGATAGACTGGACCGGTCCGCGAATTGCCTCGCCCGGCCCCGCCGACGCCCCGAAACCGACGAGGATCGACGAACATGAGTGCCACGAACGGCCAGCAGCCGAGCGAGCAGGAGTCCCGCGACGTCGCCGAGGCGGCGCGCGAGGCGGAGTGGACCGCGCCCAGCTTTGTGCGCGAGCTGTTCCTGGGCAACTTTCGCCTGGACCTGATCCACCCCTACCCGAAGCAGTCGCCCGAGGACAGGGCGAAGACGGACGCGTACATCGCGAAGCTGCGGCCCATCATCGAGCGGGCGGACAGCGACGAGATCGACCGCACCGGCGAGCTTCCGGAGAGCGTGGTGCAGGAGCTTCGCGAGGTGGGCGCGTTCGGGCTGAAGATCCCCGAGGAGTACGGCGGCATCGGGCTCAGCCAGGTGGGCTACGGCCGCACCATCGGCATGGTGACCAGCAAGGACGGCAACCTCACGGCCCTCCTTTCCGCGCACCAGTCCATCGGCGTTCCCCAGCCGCTGAAGCTGTTCGGCACGCCGGAGCAGAAGAAGAAGTACCTGCCGCGCATCGCCAGGGGCGCCATCAGCGCCTTCGCGCTGACGGAAGAGGGCGTGGGCTCCGACCCCGCCGCGCTTTCGACGACGGCGACGCCCACGGAGGACGGCGAGGCGTTCATCATCAACGGCTCCAAGCTGTGGTGCACCAACGGCACCATCGCGGAACTGCTGGTGGTGATGGCGCGCACGCCGGACAAGATGAAGAACGGCAAGGCCATCCCGCAGATCACCGCCTTCATCGTTGACACCAGCGCGCCCGGCGTGACGGTGACGCACCGCTGCCGCTTCATGGGCCTCAAGGCGCTGCAGAACGCGGTGATCACCTTCGAGAACGTCCGCGTGCCGCGCGAGGACATCCTGTGGGGCGAGGGCAAGGGCCTCAAGCTGGCCCTGATCACGCTGAACACGGGCCGCCTTACGCTGCCGATGAGCGCGGCGTACGGCGCCAAGGCGGCGGTGCACGTGGCGCGCAAGTGGGCGGCGGAGCGCGTGCAGTGGGGCCAGCCCGTGGGCAAGCACGACGAGGTGGCGCAGATGCTGGGCGCCATGGCGGCCGACTGCTTCGGCATCGAGTCCATGGCGGAGCTCAGCAGCGCGCTGGCCGACCAGGCGCAGGACGACATCCGCCTGGAGGCCGCCATCGCCAAGCTGTGGACGACGGAGATGGGGTGGCGCATCGTCGACGACCTGATGCAGATCCGCGGCGGCCGCGGCTACGAGACGGCCGACTCGCTGCGGGCGCGAGGCGAGGAGCCGATCCCGGTGGAGCGGATGATGCGCGACTTCCGCATCAACCGCATCTTCGAGGGCACGAGCGAGATCATGCACCTGTTCATCGCCCGCGAGGCGGTGGACACCCACCTTGCCGTCGCGGGTGACATGATCAAGCCCGGCATCGGCGCGGGGCAGAAGCTGGCGGCCATGGCCAAGGCGGGCGTGTGGTACGCGCAATGGCTGCCCAGGCGCTTCGTGGGCGGCGGGCAGCTTCCCGGCGCGTACGGCCACTTCGGGCCGCTCGCGAAGCACGTGCGCTACGTGGAGCGCACCAGCCGCAAGCTGGCGCGCGAGATGTTCTACGCCATGGGCAAGCACCAGGCAAAGCTGGAGCGCAAGGGCAAGCTGCTGGGCCGCTTCGTGGACATCGGCGCGGAGCTGTACGCCATCAGCTGCGCCTGCGTGCGCGCGCATTCCATGGCCAACGAGCCGCACGGCCGCGACGCGGCCCGCCTGGCGGACGTGTTCGCCCGGCGCTCGCGGCTGCGCATCCGCCAGCTGTTCAACGAGATCCACACCAACGCCGACGACGCGACCTACAAGCTCGCGCAGGAGGTGCTGAAGGGGAACTACGCCTGGCTGGAGGAGGGCGCCATCCTTCCCGACGCCGACGGTTCGGCGCCGCCGGCCCCCGGCGCGGGCGCGGCGGGCACCGCGGACAGGCGCGCCCCGATCTCCGGCGAGCGCGTGGCCACGCAGGTAGGCGCCGGCGCCTGACGCGCTGACGGCTTCGGTGGATTGACACGGCGGCCCCGCGACGATCTCTCGTCGCGGGGCCGCCGTGTCCATCCACCGAAGCCGTCAGCGCGTCAGGCGCCGGCGCCTACCTGCGTGGCC
>DATABT010000672.1:0-5104 GCA_036259455.1 Longimicrobium sp.
CCCCTCCCCCAACCCCGGGGGAGGGGTGGGCGATCACCGGAAAATCACACGGCGCCCCTTCCATCCGCAAGAACAAGGGTCTCACGCGGAGGAGCGGAGACACGGAGAGAAGTTCTCCGCGCCCTCCGCGTCTCCGCGCGAGACCCGTCGTCGGTCCCGGAGCGGGGTACCTACCGAACCCGGAACGGGACGCTGAACTCGGAGGTGTCCCACGACAGGCGCAGAACGCCGCCGCCGTCGGCGGGGAGTGCGCGGATGGTGAAGACCTCCACGGGCTCGGACAGGATCGTCCGGCGCATCCGCACGCGGCCCAGGTCCTGGGCGCTGTCGTACGCGGTGCCGTTCTGCCCCGTCTGGCGGTTGACGATCAGCCACCCGCCGTCCTCCCGCGGGATGGAGAAGAGCGTGTACTCGCCGGCGGGGACTTCGATCGTCCCGGACGCGGGGTCGCCCAGCACCAGCGCGCGGTCGGTGGAAAAGTGCGTGGCGCGGTTGGCGCCCGTGCGCCACACCTCGCCCCAGCGCACCACGGCGGGAAAGATGTCGCGGCCGCGGCGTTGGGGCTGTCCATAGTCCACCAGGATGCGCGCGCCGGCTACCGTGGCCTCCTCGCTGCCCCGCCCGGAGAGCTCGCCCATTCCCCGCCCCTCGCGGTCCGCCCGCGCCCAGCGCGCGGCCGGGCCTTCCAGCTCCACCCAGGGCACGCGCGTAACGATCACCTTGCGCGTGGTCCCCGCCGCGTCCAGCGAGAGCAGCCGGCCCTGCTCGTCCACGCGCGCCGTCGACGGGCCGCGGAAGGGGTGCGTCAGCGTCCATCCACCGCCTTCCGCCGGCGCGACGGTGTACGCGAGGGCGCGTCCGCCGGCCAGCATGGGCACTTCCCCTCCCTGGCCGCCGCGGGCGCGCATCAGCACCAGCTCGAACGGCCAGTGC
The DNA here is from genome assembly GCA_036259455.1 of Longimicrobium sp. GTDB lineage: Bacteria > Gemmatimonadota > Gemmatimonadetes > Longimicrobiales > Longimicrobiaceae > Longimicrobium. The sequence continues at coordinate 934 of DATABT010000672.1, forward strand.
ACCAGGTCCACCCACGGCAGCGACTGCGCGGACGCCTCCACGCGGCTGTTGACGGTGGAATCGCCCTGCACCACGGTGCGCGTCCATCCGCCCTCCGCCGCCTCGTAGACGTCCGTGCGCAGGGGCGTGCCGCCGGTGTTCGCGGGATCGAGCACGCGCTCCTCGAAGCGCCGCATGGTTCCGTCCGGCGCCAGGTCAAGGACGTAGCGCCGCCAGGTGGTGCGCGGCGAGCGGACTACCGCCTCCGCCGTGACGCGCGTGGGCGTGCGCACCCAGCGCTCCAGCGCCAGCGTGTCGTGCCCCAGCACCGTCACCAGCGCGGCGCTGTCCGCCTGCTGCGCCGCCGCGGGCGCGGCGACCAGCGCGGCCAGCAGCGCAGGGCGCATGCAGCGCATCATCATCGATCGCATCCTTCAGCCTCCTCGTGTGCTTCGCGGGTCCCGGTCGATGTCTGGCAGCCAACCTAACCGGCGAACGCGCGCGCACAAGCGGCCCTCGCCGCGGCCGTTGAGGAAACGAGTTGCGGCGCGCCTCGGGGGGGTTCCCCGCCTCCGTCCAGTGTTTGGTTTCCTGAGGGGGCGCCCTCGCAGAACTCCTTTGTGCGCAGTCGGTTGGGCGCGACCGAAGGATCTACTCTGCGCCGGCTGGGAGGCCGCTTTCCTCCAGGGGCGCCGTGTCCCAGTATCGCGGGCGAGATCCTTCGGTCGCCGCCGTAGATCGTGCATCAGCAAGGACTTGTGCGGCGGCTCCCTCAGGAAATCAATCCGCTGGACAAGATGTTTAGCAACACCCTCAAGGGAAAGAACCGGTGGGCGAGCGCGGAGCGAGAAAGCGGGTCACCAGCACGGATGAGTAGATTTCTCAGTCGGCGCGACAAGTTCCTGCACCAGCCGCGATCACGCGGGCGCCTCCTTCGAAATGACAGCCGTGGCGTGGGCGACTTCCAGGGTACGGGGTGCGATTGACGCCGGATGATTCAGGATGACTGTGCTGGCGCGAGGTCTGGCAACAGCCTCCGTCGAGCGCGCTCGTTCAGCGCGCGGCCGAGGCGGTCCAGTCCCGCGCGCAACACCTCCGGGTCCACGCCCAGGCCGATGCGCAGGTGGTCCGGCGCGCCGAAGAAGCGGCCGGGGACCACGGCGGTGTCGTAGCCCTGCATCAGCAGATCGCAGAATTCATTCACGCTGCCGCCGCGCAGGCGCGGAAAGGAGACGGTGCCGTGGACGTGCGGCGCGGCATCGAGAAACGACGCGTGCACCCTGTAGAAGTCGTTCAGCGCGGCGGCGTTGGCGTCCAGCAGCGCGCGCGAGCGGCGGGTGATGGCGTCCAGGTTCTGCAAGGCGATCAGACCCAGCCGCTCCGCCGCGTACACGCCATGGTTGTTGAACAGCTCCGTCAGCCGCCACATCCGCTCCGCCAGCGCGGGCTCGGCCAGCACCCATCCGCAGCGCAGGCCGTTGAGCCCGTAGACCTTGGTCAGGCTGTTCGTGGAGATGAAGCGGTCGCCGAGGTGCACGCAGGTGCGCGGCGGCGATTCCCACAGCGCGTCCAGGTACACCTCGTCCACGATCACGTACGCGCCGGCGCGGGCGGCGATCTCCCCCACCTGGCGCAGCGCGTCGTCGTCCGCCAGGGCGCTGCTGGGGTTGTGCAGGTTGGTGATGACGATGGCGCGCGTGCGGTCCGTCATCCCCCGCTCCACCGCCGCTGGGTCCAGCCGGAATCCGTCCTCCGGGCGCCGGCCGAAGTGGCGCACCTCCGCGCCCAGCCAGTGCGCGACCGCGATCAACGGCTCGTAGGTGGGATGCTCCATCAGCACCTGGTCGCCCGGATGCACGATGGCGGCGAGGGCGAGGTGGTTGGCCATCGACGTCCCCATCGCGGCCACGACGCACGCCTCGTCCACGCGGTAGCGCGCCGCGATGGCCCGCAGCAGCGGCGGATAGCCGTACGCGCCCGTGCCGCTGATCTCCAGGTCGTCGATCGTCACCGGAAGGTCGCGCAGGGGAAGGTACGGCACGCCGCTGCTGGTGAGGTCGAACCCGGCCGGCGTACGCGTCTTGGCCCAGCGCAGGTACTCGCTGCCGCAGGGAGGGTCGGTCATCGTGCGCGGCGGCTCCAGAGCAGGTAGACGGGGACGCCGGTGAGCATGATCCCCAGCCCGATGGCGCTGTCCCGCGGCGCGTCCAGCACGGTGCTGGCGACGATGAGCGCCGCCGCGGTGATGAACAGCGCCGTCGTGAGCGGATGGCCGGGTATGCGTGACGCGCCGCCGTCGTCATCCCCCGCGGCGCGCCTGCGGAAGAGGAAGATGGCGCCGGCGGTAAGACCGAAGAACACCCAGTCCACCGCGACCACGTAGCTGAGGATCTGCTCGTAGCTGCCGGTGAGGGCGATGAGCAGTGACATCGCGCCCTGCAGCACCACGGCCACCACCGGCGCCTGCGTGCGCGGCGAAACCCACGCCACGCGGCGAAAGAAGAGGCCGTCCGCCGCCATGGCGAAGTAGACGCGCGGCGCCGTGAGCATTCCCTGGCTCAGGAAGCCGAGCGTGCTGATGGCGATACCCGCGGCGATCAGCGTGGCGCCCGCGTCACCGAAGGCCAGGCGCATTACGGCGGAGGCGGGCGCGGTGGTCGCGGCCAGCCCGTCCGCGCCCAGCGCGTAGACGCACGCCAGCGTGACGCCCACGTACAGCGCGATCACCCCCAGGACGCCGATCAGCAGCCCGCGCGCGAGGTCCCGCCGCGGGTTGCGCATCTCCCCCGCCACGAAGCTGGCCGTCTGCCATCCGCCGTACGAGAACATCACCGGCGTCATCGCCGCGCCGAACGCCAGCAGCAGGCTTCCCGGTCTCGCGGGAGGAGCCGCGGGAGGCGCCGCATCTCCCGCGGGCGCCACGAAGACCAGCCCCGCGCCGATCAGGGCGACGATGGCGACGATCTTCATCACCATCAGCGTGTTCTGCACGGTGCCGCCGGAGCGCACGCCCGCGCAGTTGACGGCCACCAGCAGCGCGATCCCCAGCCCCGCCACCACCGGCTCGGCGAGCGGCACGGCCGTCACTTCGCGAAAGTAGCGCGCGAAGGTCACCGCCACGGCCGCCATGCCGCCCGTCTGGATCACCAGCAGCAGCGCCCAGCCGTACACGAACGCCACGGCGGGGTGATACGCGTCGCGCAGGTAGGCGTACTGGCCGCCCACGTGCGGGCGCCGCGCGGCCAGCTCGGCGTACACGAACGCGCCGGCCAGCGCGATGAGCCCGCCCGCCAGCCACGCGCCCACGATGAGCGCCGGCGTGTGCACCTGCCGCGCGACCACGTACGGCGTTACGAAGATGCCGCTCCCCACGATGCCGCCCATCACGATCATCGTGGCGTCGAACAGCCCCAGCCTGCGCGCCAGCCGCGGCGGGTCCGGCTCCGTGGATGCGGTGGATGTGTCGGTCACGAGGCGGGGAGCGGGATGGGGAATCGGGGATTGGATCGGGGGGATGCGGTAGAATCAGGCGAGGACGGCGGCGCGGCAAGGGGCCCCCTTCCCCGGTCCCGTCCGGAGGGTAGCAGCAAGGGCGGCCGGTGGTGTTCCAGGGTACGCCGATCGAGTTGCTCAGCGCGACGCATTCGCTCACGAGCCGGTACCTGCAGCCGGAGTCGCGGGCGGCGCTGGTCGAGCGCGTGCGTCGCTGGAGCGGCTGAAGCCGCCGCACACCGACAGCGGAAGCCCCCCACCGCCTCTTCGCGGCCGTGCGGGACTTCAACTGCTCGGTGGGCCGGTCCGCAATCGGTCGCAGAGCCCGTCGTGACACCGGCGGGGTTCTTCGGTCGAAGGGCAGCCGGTCCGGAATTGCGATACGAGCGCGCGGGGGTGCAATCCTGCGCTTCCGGCCGTCGGACCCGCAGAGCGGCCCCGACGCGCGGGAGCCGCGGGGGGCACTCGCCTCCCGCGGCTCCTCGTCCTAGCCGGCCTCCTCCAGCGCTAACTTGTTGCGATGGTCACCGAGATGCCCGAGAAGTAGTTGACGGGCATGTAGGCGGAGTCGTTGCCGATGCCGTAGGTGTGCGATCCGTAGGCGGTGTTGCCCGAGAACCAGGGGCCGCCGCTGTCGCCGCCCTCGGAGAGGTTGACGCCGTTGCCGGCCACGCGCACCCAGGTGCAGGCGCCGCTGGCG
>DATABT010000673.1:0-13624 GCA_036259455.1 Longimicrobium sp.
TGGGTGAGTGCGAGAGTACGGAAGATAGCGATTCGGGATGACGTGGAGCGGCGGATTGGTCAGCGGGCCGAGTCGTGGCGGCTGCGCTGAAACCGCGGCTGGAACTACACGACGTCCGCCTGCGCGGACCGTTCTACCGCGCACCGTCGCGGTGCACCGGGGCCGCGTCCGCCCAGGTGAAGCACCGCGGGGTTTGCGGGGCTTTCCGCTGTCGTTGCGGCGAGTTTACGCTCCGGCGCGAGGGCGGCCATGCCACTCCTGCACTTCCGCACTTCCGCACTTCCGCCTTCTCGCACTTTCGCACTTCAGTTCCCCTGGAACACCGGCTTTTCCTTCGCGGCAAAGGCGCGGTAGGCGCGGGCGAAGTCTTCCGTCTGCATGCAGATGGCCTGCGCCTGCGCCTCCGCTTCGATGGCCTCGTCCACGCCCATCGACCACTCCTGGTGCAGCGCGCGCTTCGTCATCCCGTGCGCGAAGGTGGGGCCGGTGGCGAGGGACCGCGCCAGGGCGTGCGCCTCGTCCAGCAGGGCGCCGGGTTCCACCAGGCGGTTGAAGAAGCCCCAGCGCTCGGCTTCGGCGCCATCCATGGACCGGCCCGTGTACAGCAGCTCGCTCGCCCGCCCCTGCCCGATGATGCGCGGCAGGATGGCGCACGCGCCCATGTCCGCGCCGCTCAGCCCCACGCGGGTGAAGAGGAACGCCACCTTGCTGCGCGCCGTCCCCAGCCGCAGGTCGCTGCTCATGGCCAGGATGGCGCCGGCGCCCGCGCACACGCCGTCCACCGCGGCGATCACGGGCTGCGGGCAGCCGCGGATGGCTTTCACCGTGTCACCCGTCATGCGCGTGAAGGCGAGCAGGTCGTCCATCCGCCCCTCCTCCTTCATCCGCACCAGCGGCCCGATGATCTCGTGCACGTCGCCGCCCGAGCAGAAGTTGCCCTCCGCGCCCGTCATCACCACCACCTTCACGTCCGTGGCGAACGCCAGCTGGCGAAAGGTGTCGCGCAGCTCGGCGTACGATTCGAAGGTGAGCGGGTTCTTCCGCTCCGGACGGTTGAGCGTGACGGTGGCGACGGGCCCGTCCACGCGCCATTGGAAGTGCCGAGGCCGGAAGTCCGCGGCGAGAAGCCTGGTGGTCATTCGGTCGATGAAGTGCGTGAGTGCGGAAGTGCGTGATACGAGTGCGTCAGTTGCCGGAGGCGAGGCCGGCCGCGGTTGAAGCCGCGCAGGGTTTGCGGGGCTTACCGCGGTCACTGGGGCGGCTTCAGCCGCTCGGGCGCGAGGCCCTGGCCAAACGCCTCACCCCGCCATCACCTCGCCGCCCGCGACGGGGATGGCCTGCCCCGTGACGGCGGCCGCGTCGTCGGAGCAGAGCCAGGCGACGGCGGAGGCCACCTCCTCCGGACGGATCAGCCGGCCGATGGGCATCACACGGGTGATGGCCTTTGTCGCCTCCTCCTCCGTCCTCCCCGCGGCGACGAGGTTGCGGATGGCGGAGGCGGCCATCTCCGTGTCCGTGTAGCCGGGGCAGACGGCGTTGACGGTGATCCCCTTCTTCGCCGTCTCCATCGCCAGCGCGCGCGTAAGGCCGACAACGCCGTGCTTGGCGGCGCAGTACGCGGCGGTGTGGCTGTATCCCTTGAGCGCCGCCGTGGAGGCGATGTTGACGATGCGCCCCGCCCCCGCCGCCAGCATCGCCGGGAGCACCTGCTGCGTGCAGAGGAAGGTGCCGGTCAGGTTGACGGCGATCATCCGGTCCCACGTCTCGCGCGTGGTTTCCGTGAACGGCACGCCGGCGGACTGGCCCGCGTTGTTCACCAGCACGTACGGCTCCCCCAGGGTTTCGCGCACCAGGCCGAACGCGCGGGTCACGGACGCCTCGTCCGCGACGTCGCAGGTGGCGAACTTTGCCCCCACCCCGTGCGCATCGGCGATCCGGAGCGCCCGCGCCTCCAGTCCGGGCTTGTCGCGCCCCAGCAACGCGACCGTGGCGCCCGCTGCCGCCAGGGCGTCGGCGATGGCCGCGCCGATGCCGCGTCCGCCGCCGGTGATCACCGCCACCCGGCCCTTCAGCGGACGAGCCCCTCCGGACGCGATGCTCATGCCCGCGCGCTCCGCCCGGGGCAGGCGCCGCCACTCCGCACGGACACTCCTGCGCCGTTCTCCACGCCCCCCGTGTCTTCGCGTGAGATCATTCCGCCGTCAGATGGTGGAGGTGCCCAGCATCTCCTGCTGCCGCTTTAAGCTGCGCTCCAGCTGGCTCTTGCCGCTCAGGTACTGGTCGGGCCACCGCTGGTCCGTCCACCCCAGCTGCGCGGCCGCGTGCAGCGTCCAGTGCGGGTCGGCCAGGTGCGGCCGCCCCAGCGCGCACAGGTCCGCGCGCCCCGCGGCGATGATGCCGTTCACCTGGTCCGCCTCCGTGATGTTGCCGACGGCGATGGTCGGCACGCCCGCTTCGTTGCGGATGCGGTCGCTGTACGGCGTCTGGAACATCCGCCCGTAGACCGGCCTGGCGTCCGGCGTGGTCTGCCCGGTGGAGACGTGGATGATGTCCGCGCCCGCCCCCCCGAACGCGCGCGCCACCTCCACCGCCTCGTCCGGGCTGAGGCCGTCCTCCACCCAGTCCGTGGCGCTGATGCGGACGGACATCGGCTGGTCCTCCGGCCACAGGTTGCGCATCTCCCGGAACACCTCCAGCGGAAAGCGCAGCCGGTTCTCCAGCGATCCGCCGTACTCGTCGGTCCTTCGATTCGAGATCGGGGTGATGAACGACGACAGCAGGTAGCCGTGCGCGCAGTGCAGCTCCAGCATGTCGAACCCCGCGTCGCGCGCCATCTCCGCCGCGCGCACGTGCTGCTGGATCACGAGGTCCATGTCCGCGCGCGTCATCTCCCGCGGCACCTGGTTGCGGGGGCCGTAGGGGATGGGGGAGGGGCCCATCACCTCCCATCCGCCCTCCTCCAGCGGCTCGTCCATCCCCTCCCACATCAGCCGCGTGGCGCCCTTGCGGCCGCTGTGGCCCAGCTGCAGGCAGATCCTGGCGCGGCTCCACGCGTGGACGAAATCCGTCACGCGGCGCCACGCCTCCACGTGCTCCGGCGCGTACATCCCCGTGCACCCCAGGGTGATGCGCGCCTCGGGGCTGACGCACGTCATCTCCGTCATCAGCAGCCCCGCCCCGCCCAGCGCGCGCGATCCCAGGTGCACCAGGTGGAAGTCGTTCGGCGTGCCGTCCACCGCGGAATACATGTCCATGGGCGAAAGGACCACGCGGTTCTCCAGCCGCAGCCCGCGCAGGCGAAAGGGCGTGAACATGGGCGGCGGCGCCGTCTCCGGCTCCTGCCCGCTCGCCCGCGACGCGAACCACCGCTCCACCCCGCTCAGGTAGACGTGGTCGCGCAGGCGCAGGTTCTCGTGGCTCACCCGCTGGCTGCGCGTGAGCAGAGAGTAGGCGAACTGCGGCGGATCCAGGTTGATGTACCGCCGCACGTTCTCGAACCACTCCATGCTGTTGCGCGCCGCGTTCTGCAGCCGCAGCGCGTCCGTCCGCCGCTCCTCCTGGTACTGCTCGAGTGCGGATTGCAGGTCGTTCTGTTGATGGAGGATGCGCGAAAGCGCGATGGCGTCTTCCATTGCCAGCTTGGTCCCGCTGCCGATGGAAAAGTGCGCCGTGTGCGCCGCGTCGCCGATCAGCACGACGGGCGCCACCTGGCCGTCCATGTGGAACCACTGCTCGCTGGATACGCGCGTGAAGCGGATCCACGGCGAGCGCAGGTGGGGCGCGTTGGATTCCAGCGGATTGCCGTTCAGCCACGGCGCGAACATCCGCTCGCACGCCGCAACCGTCTCCGCCTCGTTCATCGTGTCGAAGCCCGCGTTGCGCCACGACCGCTCGTCGCACTCCACGATGAAGGCGCTGTGGTCGGCGGAGTAGCGGTAGGCGTGGGCCTGAAAGACGCCGTGCTCGTTCTCCACGAACAGAAAGGTGAAGGCGTCGAAGAGCCTGGTGGTCCCCAGCCAGCAGAACGGGGCCTTGCGCACGTCCAGGTCCGGCCTGAAGTGCTCCGCGTACCTGGCGCGGATGCGGCTGTTGACGCCGTCCGCAGCCACCACCAGGTCCGCGCCGCCCAGGCCCATGGAGGGGAGGTGCGCGTCGTCCGCCACGTCGCAGCCGAAGCGCAGGTCCACGCCCAGCTCGGCGCACCGTTCCTGAAGGATGCGCAGGAGCGTCTTGCGGGCGATGCCGCTGAAGCCGTGGCCGCCGCTGGTGATGACGGCGCCGCGGTGGTGGACGTCGATGTCGTCCCAGTGGGCGAACTCGTCCTGGATGCGCTCGGCGGTGGGCGGATCGGCCTCGCGCAGGTAGCCCAGCGTCTGGTCGCTGAACACCACGCCCCAGCCGAAGGTGTCGTCCGCGGCGTTGCGCTCCAGCACGACCACCTGGTGCGCGGGGCCGGCCTTCTTCATCAGCAGGGCCAGGTACAGCCCGGCGGGCCCCCCGCCGATCACCGCCACCTTCACGCGCTCTCCTCCGTCGACGTGTGCGCATCACCTCCCGATGTTCCCGCGGTGTGCGCAGTCTACGCGTCGGGCGGGGGAGAGGGAAGGGAGGGAATGGGGCGGGACCGGGGACGGGCGGTCCGGATGGCGGCGGAGTACGAGGTTCGGCGGGCTCTTACGGCGCCGCGCTGCGCGCGAGCCGCCCTCCCCGGCCATCCCCCGCAAACTGCGCGGGGGAGGGAGAACGCCCCCGATCCTCCAGAGCGCGATCCTCCCCCCCTCTCCGCGAGAAACGAGCGGGGCGGGGGAGGGGCCCCGCGGGCGCAGCATGGAACCGGCGAATCCCCCGGAACCGCCCCACCACACCCCTCCCCGGGGTTGTGGGGGTCGCCGGCCGTCGCGAGGAACGAGCGAAAAAGCCTGGCGGGAGAGAGGGCCCGTGGCGCCACGGATCAAAACAATGCCCCCCCTCCCGCTTCATCGCGGGAGAGGGGGCTGGAAGGTGAGGGCCGCGTCAAAGGATGACCGGCTCCTCGTAATGCTCGTAGACGACGTGGTGCCCGGTCTCCGCGTAGTCCGACTGCGCGCGGCGGCGGCGCGGGCGGATGGCGCGGGCCAGCAGCAGCCCGGCCACGAAGGCGCCGCCCAGCACCAGCAGCGTCCTGGTCAGGTCCACCGGCGCGGGCGGAACGGAGACGACGCCGCGTTCGTCCGTGACGGCGGGGTTGTCCACGTAGCGGCCGTGCGCGGGCACGGCGCGGCTGCGGAAGTTCATGGCCAGCTCGCGCAGCTCGTCGCGCAGCTGCGGGCCGCCCAGCGGAATGCCGTGGCCCGTGGCCGCCAGCTCCGGCTCCAGGTCCGCCAGCAGCCGCACGGACCGCTCCGCGTTGCGCCAGTCCGGCGTGTAGTACGCGGGCGGACCGTTCACCTCCGGCGTCTGCTCCAGCACGTACGTGAGCGCCTCCTGGCGCGTGGTGACGAACGCGTCGCCCGCGATGAGCGTGCGGTCGGGGTCGCGAAAGAGCGAGACGTGGCCCGCGGTGTGACCGGGCGTGTGGATCCACCGCCACCCGGGCATTCCCGGGACGGAGCCGTCCGCCGGCAGCGGCCGCACCCGCCCCCCGAGGTCGATGGGCCGGCGCGGGTACATGAACGAGAGCCGCGCCATCGCCCCGCCCGGCACGGTGGGATCGGGCGGCGGATACGGCGAGTCGCCCGTGAGGTACGGCAGCTCCAGAGGATGCGCGTAGACGACGCAGTCCCACATCTCCACCAGCTCGTGGATGCCGCCGCGGTGGTCGAAGTGCCCGTGGGTAAGGACGATGGCCCGCGGCCGCGCCCCCGCTCCGAAGCGCTCCTCCGCCGCCGCGACGATCCTGCCGACGGAGCCCGGCATCCCCGTGTCGATGAGGACCCAGTTGCGGTCGCCGGCGTTGCGCGGGCCGTACAGGAAGAGGTTGACGATCGCGGTGCGCAGGTACGCCAGGTCCGGCAGCAGCTCCCGCGCGGCCCCCGCCGCGGGATACGTCTGCCGCTCCAGCTCCCGCCCCGAGATCCTGTCCATCGTCGCCAGCATGCGCCCCTCCCGCGTGAGCCACTCACACCGCCGCGAAGCCCCTGCTCCGCTTGCCGTTAGACGCGCTGCTCCCGCAAACGCCGCGCCCCGGGAGCGGGCATCGGTCCACCCTCCTTACGGTCTGCGCGAGCGCCTCGGCCCGAGCAGTTTCCTCCCTTCACCCTGAAGCGATACATTGCCTGGAGCAACGCAGCCCGCCGGGCCGGCTGCGCAAGACGAGCGGCAGAAGCAAGCGAGAGCAGACGTGGCGGATATCGCGATCGACCTTGGAACGGCGAACACCCTCATCGAGGTAAAGGGCGAAGGGCTCATGGTGAACGAGCCCTCGGTGGTGGCCGTGGACCGCGACACGCGCAGCGTGCGCGCCATCGGGCTCGAAGCCAAGCGCATGCTGGGCCGCACGCCCGAAGGCATCGTGGCCGTGCGCCCCATGCGCGACGGCGTGATCGCCGACGTGGACATGGCGGACCTGATGCTGCGCCACTTTCTGGAGCGCGTGCTGCCGCGCGGCATCTTTCGCGTCAAGCCCACGGTGGTCATCGGCGTCCCCTCCGGCATCACCGAGATGGAGAAGCGGGCGGTGCGCGCGGCGGTGATGGCCGCGGGCGCCAAGGCGGTGCACCTGATCAGCGAGCCCATGGCGGCCGCCATCGGCGTGGGGCTCCCCGTCACCTCGCCCAAGGGATCGATGGTGGTGAACGTGGGCGGCGGCACCAGCGAGATCGGGGTGATCGCGCTCAGCGGCATCGTGGCCGACGCGTCCATCCGCGTGGCGGGCAACGAGATGGACGAGGCGATCATGGCCTACGTGCGCAAGAGCCGGAACCTGCTCATCGGCGAGGCCACGGCGGAGGGGGTGAAGATCCAGATCGGCAGCGCGTATCCGCTGGGCGAGGAGCGGGAGATGGACGTCACCGGCCGCGACCTGGTGAACGGCATCCCCAAGAGCGTGCGGGTGAACTCCATGGAGATCCGCGAGTGCATCCAGGAGCCGGTGCACGCCATCGTGGCCGCCGTGCGCCGCGCGCTGGAGACCACGCCCCCCGAGCTGGCGTCCGACATCATCGACGCGGGGATCGTGATGACGGGCGGCGGCGCGCAGCTTCGCGGCCTGGGCCGGCTCATCGAGCGCGAGACGGGGCTTCCCATCCACCTGGACGAGCAGCCGCTCACCTGCGTGGTGCGCGGTGCCGCGCGCGTGCTGGAGGACTGGCGCACGTACCAGAGCGTGCTGTCTCCCTGAACCTGGGGAGATGTCACGCGGACGGCGCGGAGCAACAGGACGAGGACGCGGATGATGACTTTCTCCGCGTCCTCTCTCTTTTCTCCGTCTCTCCACCTCTCCGCGCGAGCTCTCCGGCGTTACTTACGGGCGATGCGCTCCATGTACGCGCGGATGCGGTCGTGCGTTTCCGGCGCGGACCACAGCGCATGCGCGTCGCGATCGTAGGCGGCGGCGGAATCCATCCGCGCCAGGGTTTCGGCGCGCAGGGCCTGCTTGGTGGCGCGGAACACCTCCGGCGACAGGGCGGCCAGATGCGCCGCCACCTCGCGGGCGCGCGGCAGCAGCGCATCAGGCGCCACCACCTCGTCCACCAGGCCGTCCGCCAGTGCCTCGTGCGGCGTGCGGGCGCTCCCGGTGTACACCAGCGCCTGCAGGCGGTGGCGCGGTACCGCGAAGCGCACCACCTCCAGCGCCGCCGCGGGGAAAGGAACGCCCACCAGCACCTCCGGCACGCCGATGCGCCCGTTGCCCTCCGCCATCAGCCGGTAGTCGGCGGCCAGCGCCGTCACGCCGCCGCCCGCGATGGCGTGGCCGTTCACCGCCGCCACCACCGGCACCGGCAGCGCGAACAGCTGGCGGCAGAAGCCGGCGAGCAGCGGAAAGAAGCGGTCCACGTACGCCTGTCCGCCGTCCAGCACCCGGAACAGGTCCACGCCCGCGGAAAAGATGCTCCCCGTGCCGGTGAGGACGACGGCCCGGGCGTCCTGTGCCGCCTCCAGCTCCGTCCCCAGCGCCTCCAGGAGCTCCACGTCCATCACGCTGGCCTTTCCGTGCGCCAGCCGCAGCGTGAGGATGCCGTCCTCCGTTTCGCGTTCGATCATCGTTCTACGGGTAGGAGAAAGCCTCGCGTTGATTTCCCGAGTCATCCGGCGCTGCGCGCACCCTGTGCGATGAAAGGCGGTTCTCCCCCTCTCCGCGAGGAACGAGGGGGGCGGCGGCCGGGGGGAGGGGCCCTCCGCCGGGCCGGGCACCTTTCTATCCAGGGAGCCGCCGCGCCCGCCTTGCCCGCACGCCAGACCCGTGGCGGCGAGCGAAGGATCTCGCCCGCGGAGCACGGACGCTGCGATCCCGACGGATGGCGGCCTTCGTGCCCGGGCGAAGGAGATCCTTCGGTCGCGCCCCGACGGCTCTGCCCGGGCGGTCTGCGAAGGGGCTCCCTCAGGAAGTCATCTGTCGTGTAATCACGCACCGCGTCCAGCTACTGCCCCAGCAGGTTCTGGCGGACGAACATCACGGTCGCGTAGAACTGAAAGTCCTGGTTGGCCTTCTTGGCAAAGCCGTGCCCTTCGTCGCGCGCCATCAGGTACCACACCGGCGTGCCGCCCTGCTGCACGCGCGCCACGATCTGCTCCGCCTCCGTGCGCGGCACGCGCGGGTCGTTGCCGCCCTGCACCACGAACAGCGGTTTGGTTATGCGGGCCGCGTTGTTCAGCGGGCTGATGCGCTCGAAGAACGCCGCCATCGCCGGGTCGCGCTCGTCGCCGTACTCCGCGCGGCGCAGGTCGCGGCGGTAGCTCTCCGTGTTGCGCAGGAAGGTGCCGAAGTGGCTGATCCCCACCACGTCCAGCGCGCAGCAGATGCGGTCCGCGTAGTTGGTGGCCACGGCCAGCGTCATGTATCCGCCGTAGCTGCCGCCCGTCACCATCACCCGCGACGGGTCCAGGTCCGGCTGCGTGGCGATCCAGTCCAGCAGCGCGCCGATGTCCTGCACGCTCTCCTCGCGCTTCATCCCGTTGTCCAGCTTTACGAACGACTTGCCGAAGCCCGTGGACCCGCGCACGTTGGGAAAGAGGATGGCCACGCCCAGCTCGTTCAGGTAGTAGTTGCTGCGCCCCAGGTAGATGGGCCGCGACTGCCCCTCGGGGCCGCCGTGGATGTTGATGATCACCGGCCGCCGCCCCGTGAAGCGCGCGGGCGGGCGGTACAGGAACCCGGAGATCGTCCGCCCGTCGAAGGTGGGCCAGCGCACGATCTGCGGCTCCACCAGATCCGACGCCACCAGCCCGCCCAGCTCGCTCTCCGTCCACCGCGCCAGCGCGCCGCTCGCCACGTCCACCGAGTACGCGTCCGTGGGCGAGCGAGCGGAGTTCAGCGAGAACCCCACCTCGCGCCCGGACGGGTGCCAGCGCAGCCGGCCGATCACGCCCACCGGCACGCTCTCCACGCGCCGGTACGCCCGCGTGCGCGTGTCCAGCAGGTACAGCCGCGATGCGCCCTCCTCGTTGGTGACGAACGCCACCGTTCCACCATCCGGCGAAACCTCGACCGCGACCACGTCCCACGGGATGTCCGCCGTCAGCGGGGTGATGGCGCGGGTGGACAGGTCCATGTACGACAGGCGCTGGAACTCCGCGCCCAGGTCCGTCGTCAGGTACACGCCGCGCCCGTCCGTGCTGAACTCGGCGCCGCCATAGGCCACGGAGTCCGCGCCGCGTTGCGTGAGGGGCCTCTTCTGCCCCGACGCGGCGTCCACCAGCCACAGGTGGCTGCGATTGACGGACTCGTACTCCAGCACCAGCAGCGTGCGGTCGTCCGGCGACCAGTCGCTCACGAACCATCCCCCGCCGGACGCCTCCATGACCAACCGCCGGCTGGACGGGTCGGACGGGTCCATTACCCACACGTCACGATCGGCCCCGTTGCGCGCCGTGCTCCCCCAGGCGATGCGGGTGCCCGCGCGGTTCCACACCGGCTGGTCGTTCTGCGAGCGCCCGCCGTCCGTCAGCAGCGTAATGCGCCCCGTCGCCGCGTCGTAGCGGTAGATCTGGTCGAACTCGTTGCCGCCCTCGTCGCGCAGGAACAGAAAGGAGCCCTCGCCGCGCGGCTCGTACACCGCGCTGGTGATGGGCTCCTCGCTGAACGTGAGCTGCGTGCGCGCGCCGCCGGGCATGGCCACGCGGTGGATCTGCGCCGCGTTGGCGAAGCGGGTGGCGACCAGCATTTCGCGCCGCGTGGGATGCCAGTCCAGGAACGGGGCGGCGCGCGACTCCGTGTAGCGCCGCACCTCCGCCGCCAGCGAGGCGGGGATGGGCGGGATGCCCTGCACCACCAGGTTGTCGCCCGGGGTGAGGGTGGGCTCCTGGGCAAGGGCGCCCAGCGGCAGCAGAAGGGTCGCTGCCAGGGCGGCGATCGAGCGGCGCATGCGTTGCGGCTCCGGAAAGGCGGTTCGGAGAATTCGGCCGATGCCGCACACGCTACGCGACGCCGCGTGCATCAGCAAGCCTCAGGCGGCTGCATGCACGAAATCGGACTCCGGGCTGAAGCGTCGTCCGGATGGTGTGTCGCCCCGCTTCCCGAGCGCCAGGCATCCTGAGCCGTTCGGCGCTGCGCGCACCCTGTCAGGATGAAAGTCGCTCGCGCCGCGGCCGTCATTTCGAAGGAGGCGCCCGCGTGGTTTTTGCCGGTGCAGGAACCCGTAGCGCCGGCTGAGAAATCTACTCGCCCGGGCAGGTGCCACGCCCGCCCGACGGACCTCGCCCGAATCCCTTTCTATTCATGTATCAGGGGGCGCCCGCGCAGAACCCAACGAAACGCAAGCGTTTGCGGCGCGACCAAAGGACCTTCTGTCCGAACCGGAGGGCTGGCTCCAGATCCGTGAAGCCAGCCCCTCGGCTCTGCCGGCAAGGTCCTTCGGTCGGCGCCAGAATGTCGAGCGGCGAACAGGTTCGGAGCGGCGCCTCACTCAGGATGACTTGCCTGGGCACGAGGGGCTGGTAGTGTTCTCTCAAGACTTCATTGCGGCTGCTGATCCGTTGAAAGAAAAGGACGCGGAGGAGATCATCCCCCGCGTCCCTCTTCTTTTGTCACCCGTCACCCGTTCACGAGCGCGGGGCTCCGCCTCCACCGCCGCCCGGACCCCGGCCGCGTCCACCGCGGCGGCGACGGCTGCGATTGGCGCCCACGCCGGCCATTTCGCGGGACGGCTGGCCGTGGCGTGCGCCCTCGCCGTGCGGCTGCGGACGGCCCGGACGATCGGCCTCCGTGCGGGTGCGGCGCTCGTCCTTTTCGCGGTGCAGGTGTTCCACGCGCGACGAGCGGTGCGTCTTCTCGCGCAGGCGTGCTTCTTCCTCCGCCTGGCGCTGCGCCTTGCGCTCCGCCTTCTCCCTGGCGCGGGCGCGCTCCTCCGACTTGCGCTTGCGGATTTCCGCGATGCGCTCGGCGATGGGCACCTCGAAGCGCTCCGCCGGCTTCGCGCGGTAGTCGAAGCCCTCCACCGTGATGCGCGGCAGCTTCTTGCCGATGGCGCGCTCGATTGCCGCCAGGTCGCGCTCCTCGTCCGGCGAGACGAAGGTGTAGGCGTCGCCCGTGGCTTCGGCGCGGGCGGTGCGGCCCACCCGGTGAATGTAGTCTTCCGGCACGTGCGGCACGTCGAAGTTCACCACGTGCTCCAGCGCCTCCACGTCGATGCCGCGGGCCACGATGTCGGTAGCCACCAGCACCCGGTAGCGTCCGGACTTGAAGCCGGCGAGCGCGTCCGTGCGGGCCGTCTGGCTGCGGTTTCCGTGGATGCGCGCGTTGGGCACCCCGTGCTTGTCCAGGAAGTCCGCCAGGCGGTTGGAGCGGTGCTTGGTGCGGCAGAAGACGATCACGCTGCCCACGTCGCCGCGCTTGATCAGCTCCAGGAACAGGTGCGCCTTGAGCTCCTCCGACACCGGATACAGCGCCTGCGACACGCCCGTCGCGGGCCTGGCGCGGCGCTGCAGGTCCACCGTCACCGGCCTCTGCAGCATGTCGTTGGCGAGCGCCGCGATGGGCGCCGGCATGGTGGCGCTGAAGAACAGCGTCTGCCGCTGGGCGGGCACGTGCTTCAGCACGCGGCGAATGTCGGGCAGAAAGCCCATGTCCAGCATCCGGTCCGCCTCGTCCAGCACCAGCACCTCCACCGCGTCCAGCCGCGCGTAGGGATACTGCAGGTGGTCCAGCAGCCGCCCCGGCGTGGCGATGATCACGTCCACCCCGCGGCGAAAGGCGTCCTCCTGCGGCTTCATCCCCACGCCGCCGAACACCGCCGCGGACTTCACGGCGGAGTGCTTGCCCAGCGCGACGAACTGCTCGTGGATCTGCGCCGCCAGCTCGCGCGTGGGGCTCAGAACCAGCGCGCGGGTGGTGCCGCGGGGCTTGCCCGCCAGCCGCTGGAGGATGGGGAGCGCGAACGCGGCCGTCTTGCCGCTGCCGGTCATGGCGCAGGCCAGCACGTCCGCGCCCGTGAGCGCGGGCGGAATGGACTGCTCCTGGATCGGCGTGGGGCGGGTGAATCCAAGCTCCGTGACGGCGCGGAGCAGGGCGGGCTGCAGCCCGAGCGGTTCGAACGACATGCGTCTGGGAATACTGGCGGGCCGCGAAGTTCTCTCGGGTTTCGCGGCAAAAGGAAGACGGCGGCCACCCCTCGCGGGAGCCCCGCCGTCTGGTTCGACACGCCCCTGTACCCCACCCCGTCCAAAAGGATCGCAAAACGCACACAAGCGATACAAGTGGACACCTTGCCGTGCAATTCTCCTTCTGCCGCCTGAAAACGGCGTGTGACCACGGCTGGCCGTGTTTACGCGGGGGGTTCCGAGCAGCCCGCGCCCTTGCACCCTTCGTTCACCTGCGGTTCTTCTCCCGTTGAACTGGCCGAGAGAGGAGGACTTGATGGTGTATGTAAAATCAGATGATTTGCTGAATCAGATTGCACTGATTCAGGAGTGTGCACTGCCCGGCGTGAGCCACGTCGTCGCGTCAGCCGTCAGCGAACGCGCGATCCCCGGTGCTCTGCTCAGGAGGACAGGAATGGCTGACGCACGGAACGCGGTTGATGAGGTTCTCGATGAACCCGCCTCCGCGTCAGGACAAATCCGCCACCTGACTTTCCGCGCCGCCGCCGCTCAGTGGTAGTCGTGGGAGCGGACGACGGCGCTGGCCTGGTCCAGGCGCAGGGGGAAGAAGGCGTCGGCCTTGAGGTTGACCACCCCGTCTTCCTTTCCCAGCCTTCCCCGCACGGCCAGGATGCCGTTGCGGTTGATGATCTCGCGCTCCTTCTCGTACAGCTGGGGGGTGATGATCACATCCAGGCGGCCCGTCTCGTCCTCCAGCCCCACGAACACGAAGCCCTTGGCCGTCCCCGGCCGCTGGCGCACGATCACCAGCCCCGCGGCGGTCACGCGCTCGCCGTGGCGGCGGCGGTCGCCGCGCAGGTCGCCCAGCTCGGCGATGCCCAGCCCGCGCAGGTAATCGCGCAGGTGGCGCATGGGGTGCCCGTCGATGTCGAAGCCGGTCACGTGGTGC
>DATABT010000674.1:0-26287 GCA_036259455.1 Longimicrobium sp.
GGGGGACGGTGTGCGGTCGCGGGATTGGATGGCGGAGGATGCTGGAAGGTTGGCCGGGCGTGCGAACGGGCCATCCGGCGAGGGTCCTCTCCCCCGGACGGCCTTACGCTCGTTCCTCGCGACGGCGTCCGACCCCTCCCCCAACCCCGCCCCCAACCCCGGGGAGGGGTGGTTTTATCATCAATCAGCTGGGACGGGCAGCGGCGGCGTACCGACGGGCCCTCGCCCCCGCCGACTTCGCCGCTCGTTCCTCGCAAAAAGGCGGTCGGGGGAGAGCGCCCCTCAATCCAGCGCGGAGGTCGCCGGCGGAAGCGTGGCCTGGAAGTCCTCGCGGACGCGGCGGAGGTAGTCGTCCAGCAGGTGCGCCACGCGGTCCGGGCTTTCTGAAGCGACGATCATCCCCACGTGGTGCCTCTTCTTCATCCGCCAGACGATCTCCGGGTCGGTGAAGCCGGAGGTGTCCGGCCACTCCTGCCGCGCCAGCGACACCAGCAATCCGCTGTAGTCCTGGCGCGGCCGCGGCGGCGCGTACTGCTCCCCGCGGGCGTCGGCCACCTCCAGCCGCGCCCACTCGCGCCACAGGTTGATGCCCGTCGCCGCCTCCACCATCTCCACGATGTTGGCGCCACCCACCCGCGCCGCGGTCTCCAGGAAGTAGAAGCGGCCGTCCTCGTCCGCGCGGATGAACTCCGTGTGCATGGCGCCGCGCACCATCCCCATCGCCTCCAGCACCTGCCGGTCCAGCGCCTCGAGCGCCCGCGCCTCGTCGCCGTCGCGGAGCAGGGTGCGCGTGCAGAACATCCCGCCGCCGTGGTAGACCTCAAAGGGCGGCTGGTAGTAGCCGTTCGCTTCGGAGAAGACGATCTCGCGGTTCCACGCCAGCGAATCCACGTGGTACACGCTGCCGGGGACGAAGCGCTCCAGCAGGTGGAACGAGCGCTTGTCGCCCAGCTCCTCGATCGTGCGCCAGACCTGGTCTGCGTCGCTCAGCTTGTGGATGCCGATGGCGGACGCGGAAAAGCGCGGCTTGAGCACCCACGGCGCCGGCACCGTCTCCAGGAAGCGGCGGATGGGGTCGTGGTGCAGGATGGGGACGAACTCGGGGACCAGGATCCCGGCTTCGCGCGCGCGCATCCGCATCGCCAGCTTGTCGCGGTAGTGGCGGACGGTGGTCTCGCCCATCCCCGGAAGGCGCAGGTGCTCGCGGATGGCCGACGCCATCTCCAGGTCGAACTCGTCCAGCGGCACCAGGCGGTCGATGCGCTCCGTGCGCGCCAGCCAGCTGATGCCGTGCAGCACGTCATCGCGCCCGTACAGGTCCGGCATGTACAGCATCTCGTCGATGCTTTCGCGCGGCCAGTCCTCCTCGCGCAGCTTTTCGACGGTGATCAGCAGCACGCGGCACCCCAGCCGCTTGCACTCGCGGATGAACTCATGCCCCTTGAGGAAGCTGGACATGCAGACGATGGTCGTCGGACGGTCGGTCACGGGTGGTTGCGCTGGATGGCGGGAGGGGACTGCGCCGGCGGATGCGGCGTACGATGCTGCGCCGTGCACCCTTTGCGCCAGAGGCGGCGGTATCCCGCCTGCCCGCCGGCGCTTCGCCGGGGCACGGCGGCGAGGTCCGTCCTCACCCTCGGGACCGGGCGTGCGGCGCTCCTCCCGCCGCGCAGACAGGCAGCGGCGCCTCCGGAGCGCCCGGGCTCACGCACCATTCTGGTGCACGCGCACCGGAACGGTGCAGTGGAAAACGGGCTGGACCGGCGTCGGTGCGGCGCGGCAAGTGGTTGTGGGTAAGCGGGTTGAGTTAGATCTGGCACATGGGGGTACGGTCACTGCTGGGCCGCGCCTTACCCCTCCGCTCGCTCGCGGGGCGAGCGGCCCCTTCGGTCCCGGGAAAGGTAGATCATGCGCAACGTCCTCGCTCTTTCCGCCGCACTCCTGGCCCTGGCCGCCTGCCAGGACGCCTCCGGCCCCGCACCGCTGGCGCGGGCACCGGGTGAAGCGCCCCTGCATTCGGCCGGCGCGCGCGCCGTGCCCGGCCAGTACGTGGTGGTGGTGGCCGACGGCGCGGATCCGCGGTCGGTGGCGGCGGTCGCGGGCGTGCAGCCGCGCTACGTGTACACGGCGGCCGTCAACGGCTTTGCCGCGTCGCTCAACCAGGGGCAGCTCACGGCGCTGCGGGCCAACCCCAACGTGGCGTACGTGGAAGAAGACGCCGTGGTGAGCCTGGCCACCACCCAGACCGGGGCCACCTGGGGCATCGACCGCATCGACCAGGCGGCGCTCCCGCTCTCCACCACCTACACCTACACGCCCACCGGCGCGGGCGTCCGGGCGTACATCCTGGACACCGGCATCCGGCTTTCCCATGCCGAGTTCGCCGGCCGGGTGAGCAGCGGGTACGACGCCGTGGACGGCGGCTCGGCCGACGACTGCAACGGGCACGGCACGCACGTGGCCGGCACGGTGGGCGGCACGGTGTACGGCGTGGCCAAGGGCGTGAGCCTGGTGGCCGTCCGCGTGCTGGACTGCCAGGGCAACGGCACCACCTCGGGCGTGATCGCCGGCATCGACTGGGTCACGGCCAACGCCGTAAAGCCGGCGGTGGCCAACATGTCGCTGGGCGGCGGCGCCAGCAGCACGCTGGACGCCGCGGTGGACCGCTCCATCTCCAGCGGCGTGGCGTACGCGCTGGCCGCGGGGAACGGCGACTTCTTCGGCCGGCCGCTGGACGCCTGCAACAGCTCGCCCGCGCGGGTGCCGGCGGGGATCACCGTCGGCAGCACCACCCGCAGCGACACCGAGTCGTCGTTCAGCAACTACGGCACCTGCGTCGACATCCTGGCGCCGGGAAGCAGCATCACCTCGGCGTGGTACCAGAGCGACACGCAGACCAACACCATCAGCGGCACCAGCATGGCCACGCCGCACGTGGCCGGCGCCGCCGCGCTGTACCTGCAGGCCAATCCCGGCGCCACGCCGGCGCAGGTGGCGGGCGCGCTGGTGTCCAACGCCAACCCCAACCGCATCACCCTGCACAGCCGCAGTGTCTCGGGCGGCACGCCCAACCTGCTGCTGTACACGGCGTTCCTGAACGGCGGCACCCCGGTGGACGCGCCGCCGGTGGCCGTGTTCACCTTCAACTGCTCGTCGCTGGCCTGCTCGTTCGACGGCGGCGCCTCCACCGACGACAACGGCATCACCTCGTACGCCTGGAACTTCGGCGACGGTACCACGGGGAGCGGCGCCACGGCCAGCCACACCTACGCCGCGGCGGGCACCTACACCGTTACGCTCACGGTAACGGACACCGGCGGCCAGACGGGCTCGTCCGCGTCCGCCGTGTCGGTGACGTCCAGCGGCGGCGGCATCACCCTGACGGCGACCGGATACAAGGTGAAGGGGCAGCAGCACGCGGACCTGTCGTGGTCGGGCGCGTCGGCTGCCAGCGTTGACGTGTACCGCGACGGCACGCGCATCACCACCACCGCCAACGACGGCGCGTACACCGACGCGATCAACCGCAAGGGCGGCGGATCGTACGTGTACCGCGTCTGCAACGCGGGCACCGCCACCTGCTCCAGCAACGCCACCGTCACCTTCTGATTTCACCCCGTGGCGGGCCGGGCGTGTTCCCGGTCCGCCGCGGCGGCCAGGCGGGATGGCGAGATGTCAACAGAGCAGCAGAGGAACAGAGACAATGATTCATCTCTGTTCCTCTGCTGCTCCGTGACAATTCCTCTGCCGGATGCGGTATGAGCATGGGCCGTTCACCCGCCCGATCTCCCCGGCCGCGGCGTGGGCCCACCTCTTTCTTCCCCTTGCGGGTGCACGCCGGCCGTCACGGGTTGCACGGCCGCTCCAGGCGAAAGTTCGGCTCCAGCCGCGGGCGCGCGTCGGCCTGCGCGGCCAGCCAGCCCGTGGCGTACATCCACCGCGTGGCGCGGGTGAGCTTGGCGGTGTCGATGCGGTCCGCCTCGTCCTCGGGCGTGTGGTAGTCGTCGTGCAGCAGCGTTGTGAAAAAGAGCGACGGGATGCCGGCGCACGCGTAGGGCAGGTGGTCGCTGCGAAAGAACCAGCCCTCCGGGTGCCGCGTGTCGTCCCACGAGGTGTCCAGGATGAAGCGGGACACCTCCGCGTTCGCCCGCTCCGCCATTGCCACCAGGTCCGCCGACGTGCGGTGCGGCGGATGGACGCCCAGCAGCGCCGCGGAATCGGGATGGTTGCGGCCGATCATGTCGCCGTTCAGCACCGCGGCGATGGACGCGCGCGGCACGGTGGGGTGGCGCACGTACCAGCGCGAGCCCAGCAGCCCGCGCTCCTCCGCACCGTGCCAGACGAAGAGCGCCGAGCGCCGCCCCGGCTGCCGCACGAACGCGCGGCCGATCCCCAGCAGCGCCACGCTGACCGTCGCGTTGTCGTCCGCGCCGTTCCAGATGCTGTCGCCGCCCACGGGGACGCGTGCACCGTCGTGGTCCTGGTGCGCGCTGAACAGCACGTATTCGCCCCGCAGCGCCGGGTCCGCGCCCGGGGCCACGGCGACCACGTTCGCGGAAGGATAGACGAAGCTCTCCGTGGAAAGGTTCGCCACCAGCCGCTGCCCGGGCGCGCGCACGGCCTCCATCATCCCCCGGCGCATCCAGAGGACGGGCGGCTGGCCGGACGGACGCTGCTCCGTGCCGTCGTTCAGGCTGTAGCGGCCGCGGAGGATGGCGCTCCCGGTCACCTCGAACTGCGTCTCCGCGATCGAGTCCGAAACCAGGATGACCGCCGCGGCACCGCGCTGCACCAGGAACGCGGCGCGGTCACGGATGGCCGCCTGGGTGGCTCGGCGCGCCCACAGGCTGATCCACGAGACGGGCACCGTGTTGGGCTCGCTGATGACCGCCGCCGCCGCCTTGCCGCGCAGGTCCACGCTCCCGACGTCCGCCTCGCGCCCCTCGCCTACCCAGACCACGGGCAGGTCCACGCGTGCGTCCACCGGCGCGACGACCACCACGTCGCGCGCGAGCGCCAGCGCGGTGCCGCCCAGGGTGACGGTGCTGTGCGCGGCCACCCGCACCCGGCGGACGGGAAAGAACTGGAAGTAGGTGCCGTCGTCGCCGGCGGGGAGCAGCCCGGCCTCGCGCGCCCGCTCCGCCACCCACGCGGAGGCGCGCATCTCGTCCAGCTCCCCCGCCTCGCGCCCGCGCATCTCGTCCGACGCCAGGGCGAACAGGTCGCGCCGCAACTCCGCCTCCGTGATCGCCTCCAGCGCCGGCGGCCCCGCGTCCGCCGCCAGGGCGCGGGGCGTGGGCGCGGGGCCGCTCGCGGGCGCGGCGCATCCCGCGAAGACGACGATCGTCAGGGTGGAGGCGGCGGATCGCGGGAGCATGGGCGGACCGGGGCAAGGGGCGGAAGCCGACGGTGGCCCGGATGCTACCCGGCCGCCGTCGCCGCTGCAAGGGATCCCCGGTGCGCCAGGGCATCGAAGGTGAAGCCCCGCCGGGCAAGCGCAGCGCGCCCAGGCCGGGGCTCATGGCCGTCACAGCCCCGGGCTTCGGCCCGGGTGGGAAGGGTCAGGCCACCGCCGCCGCGGCCGCGCGCCCCGCCGCGCGGCCGGAGAAGATGCAGCCGCCCAGAAAGGTGCCTTCGAGCGCGCGGTAGCCGTGCATCCCGCCCCCGCCGAAGCCGGCCACCTCGCCCGCCGCGTACAGGCCGGGGAGCGGCTGGCCGTCGGGGCGCAGAACGCGCGCGCCGAGGTCCGTCTCCAGCCCGCCCAGCGTCTTGCGCGTGAGGATGTTCAGGCGCACGGCGATCAGAGGCCCCGCGGCGGGATCGAGGATGCGGTGCGGCCTGGCGACGCGGATCAGCTTGTCGCCGCGATAGTTGCGCGCGCCGCGCAGGGCCACGATCTGCGCGTCCTTGCAGAACTCGTTGGCCAGCTGCCCGTCGCGCGCCACGATCTGCGCCTGCAGTTCCGCGAAGTCGATGCGCGGCTCGTCCGTCAGCGCGTTCATCCCTCGTACGAGTTCCGAGAGCGACGAGGCGACCACGAAATCCGCGCCCTTCTGCTTGAACGCCTCCACCGGCGGCGGCGCGCCCGGCAGCACGCGGCTGAGGACCTTCCTTACGCTCTTGCCGGTGAGGTCGGGGTTCTGCTCGCTGCCGCTGAGCGCGAACTCCTTTTCGATGATCTTCTGCGTCAGCACGAACCAGGTGTGGTCGTACCCGGACTTCGCGATGTACGCCAGCGTGCCCAGCGTGTCGAAGCCGGGAAAAAGCGGCGGAGGGAGCCGCCGCCCGCGCGCGTCGAACCAGAGCGACGACGGGCCGGGAAGGATGCGGATGCCGTGCATGGGCCAGACGGGGTCCCAGTTGTGGATCCCCTCCGTGTAGTGCCACATGCGGTCCGGGTTGATGACGTTCGCCCCAGCGGACTGGCTGATCTCGATCATCCGCCCGTCCACGTGCGCGGGAACGCCGCTGATCATCCGCTTCGGCGGGTCGAGCCGCCTGGGCCAGTTGCGCCGCACCAGCTCGTGGTTGCCGCCGATGCCGCCGCTGGTGACGATCACCGCCTGCGCCCGCAGCGCGAACTCGCCCACCACGTTGCGCGTGGAGGGCCTGCCGCGCGCTTCATCGCACGGATCCAGCACGGCGCCGTGCACGCCATCCACCGCACCGCGGGTGATCGAAATGCCGTCCACGCGGTGGCGGAAGCGGAGGGAGAGCCGCCCCGTCTTTTCCGCCTCGCGAACGCGGTGGATGAACGGCTCCACCACGGCCGGCCCCGTGCCCCAGGTGACGTGAAAGCGCGGGACGGAGTTGCCGTGGCCAATGGCGCCGTATCCGCCGCGCTCCGCCCAGCCCACGACGGGAAAGAAGCGGATGCCCCGCTCGTACAGCCACGACCGCTTCTCCCCCGCGGCAAAGTCCACGTACGCCTCGGCCCACTTGCGCGGCCACAGGTCCTCCTGGCGGTCGAACCCGGCGGTGCCCATCCAGTCCTGCAGCGCCAGGTCGCGGCTGTCGTTGATGCCCATCCGCCGCTGCTCGGGCGAATCCACCAGGAACAATCCTCCAAAGCTCCAGAACGCCTGCCCGCCCAGGGACTGCTCCGGCTCCTGCTCCAGCACGATCACCCGCTTTCCCGCATCCGCAAGCTCCGCCGCGGCCACGAGCCCGGCGAGGCCCGCGCCGACGATGATGACGTCCGCGTCGTGGGTCATGTTCTCCGAAGTTTCCGATCGGCGTTCCGGTGCTCCCGCGCTGTCCCAAGATACGCCCCGGGCGCGTTTCCGCCTACACTCTCGCGAGACGACGGAACGGATCGGGCCTCACACGGAGCCAACGGAGTTCACGGGGTTTTCTCGTGGCGACCCAAGGCTCGGTGCACCTTCCAAAACGTGTTCAAGGAATCAGTCTGCCCGCTTGATTTCCTGAGTCATTCGGCGCTACGCGCACCCTGGCCGATGAAAGTCACTCGCGCCACGGCTGTCATTTCGAAGGAGGCGCTGGCGTGATCGAGATCGGTGCAGGGACCCGTGGCGCCGACTGAGAAATCTACTCGCCCGGGCAGGTGACACGCCCCGCGCCACGGACCTGACCTGAAGCCCCTTCTATTCAGCGCCTGTAGACGCGCGGCGCCTTCCATCACAGCAGAAGTCGGTTGTTGCAGGCGATGAGGGGCCTCTGCCGAGGCGACGTTCCTAGGAGGGAGGCGCCGCGCCGAACCCGCTGTTACGCAAGCCACCCTGGCGCCGACCGAAGGAGCTCGCCCGCAGAACCACGGGGCCCGCTTCCGTGCTCCGAAGCTGGCCCCGCCGTGATGGAGAGGAGATCCTTCGGTCGCGCACAACCGGTCGTGTATCCTCGGCGTTTCCGTGTGCGCTCCCTGGATAGAAAAGGGGTTCGGGCCAGGTCCGTCGAGCGGGGCGTGGCACCTGCCCGGGCGAGTAGATTTCTCAGTCGGCGCCACAGGTCCGTGCACAGGCAGCGATCACGCGGGCGCCTCCTTCGAAATGACAGCCGCGGCGCGAGCGACTTTCATCCCAGAGGGTGCGCGCAGCGCCGAATGACTCAGGAAACCGAGCGCTTGCGTCAGGAACTCGGAATCCTGAACACACTCTCATGCTTCGATGTGAGAGATCAGGTTTGCCCGGCGTCCTGGTCCCTCCACGCCGCTGGCGGCACCAGCAGCAGGGGGCACGGCGTCGCACGCGCGACGGCCGCCGATACACTGCCCAGATCCGACGAGGGCTGGTCCGCGCCACGGGTTCCGACCACCAGCAGATCGGCGGACTCCGAGGCAGCGCGCCGCAGGATCTCCTCGGCCGGATCGGAGCCGGGACCCAGCCGCTCGTCGATCTCCACGAAGGAGGCCCCCCGGGCACGCGCGCCAGCCCGCTTGACCTCCTCGCGCACCCGCTGGACGGTGTCCTCGCCGGGATCCGAGGTGACGTGCAGCGCGGTGAGCCACGCCTTCCCATCCCGCGGGCGCAATGCCGACGCCCACGACAGGGCGACCGACAGCACCCCGCTGCTTGCCTCCGACAGATCGATCGCGGCAATCACCCGCTCCAACGGCAGGCGCAACTCCGTGGCCGTGACCAGGCACGGACAGGGGGCGGTACGAACGACCCTCGCTGCGGTGCTCCCCAACTCCCCCGTCTGGCCGGTACCGCGCCGGTGAGGCCCGAGGATCACCACGTCCGCATCGACAGCGGCAGCCCGGTCCAGGATGGCCCTGGCCGGCATGCCATGGACGACCTGAGCGCTCTCGACTCCAGGAGCATCCGGCGCGGTCTCCCTGAACAGCTCCCTCAACCGGGACTCGCCACCGGGGACCTGCTGATCCGCGCCGTGCACCAGGTGGAGCCTGGCTTCAGCGAGCGTCGCCAGGCGGGCAGCGGTCCGGAGGGCGGATGGAGAAGACTCATCCAGGTCCGTGGCGACGAGTACCGATCTCAACGTCAGCAGCCGCATCGGGTCTCCAGCGGGAATGCTCCGGTGCCTTCAGGTAGGCGCAGGTTCCGGCAGGTTTCGGACCCGCCTCTACGCGCGCAAAAGCAATGCGGCCACGGCGCCGATACTCGCGGGCGTTGCCGGTTCGGGAAGGGCGGTGCAAGAACGTCCCGCTGCGCGCGATCGGGACGGGGCGGATCAGGGATACGGTACCGCGAACGCCGCCGTCGTCATCCCCTGTCCCACGGAGAAGCCGACCAGCAGCCCGCTCGGGTCCTGGTCCGCCAGCTCCGCGCCGGCGATGCCGAAGAACACCCCGCTCGCGAGCCCCACCGTCGCGCCCAGGAAGGCGCGGGTAAAGGAGACCGGATCGTCTTTCGTGCGCGTAACGTACGCGCCCGGCGAGCTGCCCAGCACGGAGCCGATCACCGCGCCTCCCAGCGCGCTGGTGAGCCCCGGATCGTCTCCCCCGCCGCAGCATCCCGTCGCGTCATAGAACCCCTCCGCGCCGATGTACGCGCCGCCCACCAGTCCCAGCCCCGACCCCAGCACCGCCGGCAGCGCCATCCGCTGAAAGCGGGCCGTGGCACTGGGCTTCTCCGCCGCCTGCACCGTGAGCAGCGGCGGCACGGAATCGTACTGCGCGCGCAGCGCGGCGGGTGCTGCGAGCACGGCGGCGGCGAGGAGGATGCGGGGCAGGTTCATCGGAGGGCGGGGGATGCGGGTTGGCTGCGGGATGTGTCCGCGTCGTACCGCCGGGCAACCGGGAAAGTTCTCTCCCCTCCACGCGGCTGACGTCATCCCGAGTCATCCGGCGCAGCGCGCATGCTGTACCATGAAAGCCGCCCATGGCGCGGCTGTCATTTCGAAGGAGGCGCCGGCGTGATCCCTGCCGGTGCAGGAACCCGTGGCGCCGACTGAGAAATCTACTCACCCGTGGCGGTGACTCGTTTTTTCGCTCGGGTTCGCCTCAACGTTTTTCCCTCCACTGTGGCGCCGCGCCGAACCAGCTTGCGAGGGAGCCGGTGCGCCGACGGAAGGACCTTGCCGGCATAACCATGTGGCCGGCCTCGGTGCGCCAAGCCTGCGCTTCGGTACGGAGAGAAGGTCCTTCGGTCGCGCCGCAAGCGTTTGCGTGGCTTCGGGTTCCGCGCGGGCGCTCCCTCAGGAAGACGTCTTTGGAGATCGGAGATGCGAGTGGGCGTGCGGGATGAAGTCATCCTGAGGGAGGCGCCGCGCCGAACCGTGCATTGAGAGGGAGCCGGTGCGCCGACCGAAGGACCTTGCCAGCAGAACCGTGCGGCTGGCCTCGGTGCGCTGGTGCCGGGCCCTCGACAGGGAGAGAAATCCTACGGTCGCGCCGCAAGCGTTTGCGTCGCTCGCTCAGGATGACTGCTTTCGGATTCGGAGGGTAGCACGCCTGCTGACTCCGTCCGGGCGCGGCTACGAGGCCACCGTGGCGCCGCGCAGGTCGGCGAGCATGCGGGCGGCGTCGGCGGGGGGGAGGGGGTGGGAGAAGAGGAAGCCCTGGCCCAGGTGGCACCCCATCTCCCGCAGCGCGCTGGCCGCCTCCGCCGTCTCCACGCCCTCGGCGACGGTTTCCATCCGCAGGCTGCCGCTCAGCGAGATGACCGTCTTGATCACCGCAACGAGCGCCGGGTCCGCGTGCATGTCGTGCACGAAGGAACGGTCGATCTTGATGGTGTCCACCGGAAGGCGGTGCAGGTACGCGAGCGACGAATAGCCGGTGCCGAAGTCGTCCACCGCCACGCGGATTCCCGTGGCGCGCAGGCGGTGCAGGATCTGTCCGACCGCCCCGGGGTCGTCCATGATCACGCTCTCCGTGATCTCCAGCCGCAGCCGGTCCGCGGGAAAGCCCGTGTCGCGCAGGACGTCGTGGATCTCCTGCACCAGCTGCGGATGCAGGAACTGGCGGCTGGACAGGTTCACGCTCAGCCACAGCGGCTCGCTCCCCGCGTACGCGCGCCGCCACTCCTGCATCTGCCGGCACGCCTCCCACAGTGCCCACCGCCCGATGGTCATGATCAGCCCCGACTGCTCCGCCAGGGGGATGAAGTCGTCCGGCGAGCGCAGGCCGCGCTCCGGGTGCTGCCACCGCATCAGCGCCTCGAAGCCCACCAGCTCGCGCGTCTCCATCACCACGACGGGCTGAAAGTGCAGCCGCAGCTGGTCGCGCTCCACCGCCTCGCGCAGCTGGCTCTCCATCTCCAGCTGCTCCAGCGAGCGCGCGTGCAGCTCCGCGTCCGCGATCTCGAAGCGGGCGCGGCCGCGGGCCTTGGCGCGGTACATGGCGGCGTCCGCATCGCGCAGCACGTCTTCGGGCCGCGAAAAGCCGATGGAGCTCACCGCGATGCCCAGGCTGGCCGTCACCAGCACCTGCTGCCCGCCCACGTCGTACGGGCGCACGAGCTCCTGCTGGATGCGGTGCGCCACGGCGGACGGATTCTCCACGTCGTGCAGCAGCAGCGCGAACTCGTCGCCGCTCAGCCGCGCCACGCTGTCGCCCTGGCGCAGGCACCCCTCCAGCCGGCGCGACACGGCCACCAGCACCTGGTCCCCCGCCGCGTGGCCCACCCGGTCGTTCACCACCTTGAAGCGGTCCAGGTCCAGGAAGATGACGGCAAAGTGGTGCTCCGGGTGCCGCTGCCACCAGGCGATGGCGCGCTCCAGCCGGTCCAGGAAGAGGCCGCGGTTGGGCAGCCCCGTGAGGCCGTCGTGAAGCGCGTCGTGCAGCAGCTGGTTCTCGTACATCTTTCGCTGCGACACGTCCGTCTGCGATCCGGCCATCCGCACCGTGGCGCCGTCGCGGTCCACCACGCGCACGCCGCGCACGAGCACCCAGCGCCAGCTCCCGTCCGCGTGCCTGATGCGGTGCTCGGACTGGAACAGGCCGCTGTCGTTGTCCGGCTTCATCAGTTCCGTGTGCACGCGCCGCCGGTCGTCCGGATGGATGCGGTCGAACCACGCCGCCGGGTCCGTCCCCACCTCCCCGTCCCCGCACCCCACGATCTCCTTCCACCGGGGGGAGAGGTAGAGGGTGCCCGCCCGCAGGTCCCAGTCCCACAGCCCGTCGTGGGCACCCAGCGCGGCCAGGGCGTAGCGCTGCTCGCTGGCCGCCAGCTCCCGCTCCGCCCGCAGCCGGTTGCGCACCACGACGAAGAAGAGGACCAGGATGACGACGAGGTAGCTGGAGAAGAGCAGGGGGCTCACCCGTGGCGCCGGCACGCGCGCGGCCACGGCGACGACCCCCGCCAGCGTGAACGCGCCGTAGATGGCCAGCGCGCGGGTGCTGCGGAAGAGGACGCTGATGATGGCGACGATGACCACCAGCCCGAACCCGTACTCCGGCGCGTAGTCGTTGAGGAGCAGCAGCCAGACCACCCACCCGGTGATGACGGCGAAGAGCACGTACATGCCGCGCAGCAGCCACGGCGTCCGCGGGCCGAACGAGAGCGCCACGACGCCCAGGCACGTGGCCGCGACCACGAAGCGGGCGAGCCACGGGTCGTGCGCGCCCGGCAGCACGGCGCGGTAGACGAGGCCGAAGCCGAGCACCGCCAGCGCGCCGAGGGCGGCGACCAGGCGGTAGGTGAGCACTTCTTTCTCGGGGATCGCGCCGGTGGGGGCCGCGCGCGGTGCCGGGCGTGGGTCGTGGGGCATGCTGCGGGTGTGGAGGTGCCGCTGAGCCCGGCGCGCCGATGGGGGAGACCGGCGCGGGTGGGCGGAGGAGTCCTTCAGATCGGATCTGCGATGGGAGACAGTTGCAGAAGGGTAACCGCGTGCCCCTTCGCAGGCAAGGAACCCAAAGCTCCACCGGCAAATCTCCTTCCGGAGCCGGCTTTGCGCCTCGCTGCTGGAGCGCCGCTCCGGAGCGAGCATGGCCTTTGCAGCACGGTCCGCACATCCAGCATCACGTTGGCTCACACGGGACAGGGGACGGAGACGATGGCACGCGAGACGGGTACGGTAGAGCGGTTCATGGACGACAAGGGATTCGGCTTCATCAAGCCCGATCGTGGCGGCAAGGACGTGTTCGTCCACCACTCCGCCATTGCGGGGAGCGGCTTCAAGTCGCTGTCGCAGGGCCAGCGCGTGGAGTTCGACCTGGTGCAGGACCCCAAGGGTCCGCGGGCGGAGAACGTCGAGAAGCTCGAAGAGTAGGCGACGCTTCTCGCCGGACGCCGAGTGCCGGCTGGCCCGCGAGGCCGGCCGGCTCATCGTCGTTTCGTGCCGCGAGGGATTCGCCTCGCACGGAGGCAGTGGAGGAAACGGAGTTTTCTTCCGCGCCCTTCCCGGCTCCGGGCCCGATCAAGCCATCCTGAGCCATTTGGCGTTGGGCGCACCCCGTGGGATGAAAGTCGCTCGCGCCGCGGCTGTCATTTCGAAGAAGGCGCCCGCGTGATGGCTGCCGTCGGTGCGCCTGGGATGGTGTGGCTCATCGTCCCAGCCGCTCCTCGGGATGACGTCGATGCGAGACGGGCAGTAGCGGGAGCGCCATCAATCCAGCGCCTCCTTCAGCGTGCGGATGCAGCGCAGCACGGCGTCGCGGTTCTTGGCGGATTGCATCCAGCGGGGAAGGCGGCTGGCGAGGGCGCGGTTGGACCAGCCGTGCTCGCCGGGCGACCGTTCGCGCAACTCCGCACCCACGTACTCCTCCAGCCAGCGCAGGTGCGCCTCGTTGTACGCCCACAGCGTCTCGCCGCGGCACGGCGTCCGCAGCCAGAGCGGCAGGTGGAAGTATGGATCGACGGGCCCGCCGTACGCCACGTTGCCCGGGAACCGCTCCGGCGCCGCGGTGGTGACCACGCCGGGGCTGGACGGCGCCCACCCCGCGCCGTGGCCGCAGTGCACGCACGTCAGCTGCACCGGCGGATCGCCATCGCGCACGCGGACGAGCGCGCGGCGCGAGCAGCGCGGGCACAGGACCAGGCATTCGCCCCCGAAGTCCTCCAGCGTCTCGTCGTGCGTCCGAACGCGCGTCGTCATCATCAAACGATTTATCTCACACAGAGAAACAGAGCAGGGGAGGCAGAGCCGACGTGACGTGGCTTGGCGGGCAGTATCCGCCCGGTTAGTTTCAAGGATGCGTCAGGCATCTGGAACCCGAACCGGCTGGGGAACATGTCCACAATGCCTGTGGTGCACTGCCATCCCGAGATCATGAGCGGCACACCCGTCTTTGTGGGGACACGGGTGCCGGTGCAGGCCCTGTTGGATTACCTGGAAGAAGGGGATACGATCGACAGCTTTCTCGACGCGTTTCCCAGTGTCACGCGCGAGCAGGCCGTGGCCTTTCTGGAGCAGGCTGCGCACATGTTTCTGGCAAACGCTCCCAGGGCGGCATGAGTGATCCGCTTCCCGCGAGGCGTCGTGTCCTGCTGGATGAAAATCTCCCGCGGCAACTCGCCGGCGAACTGCCCAGGCACGACGTGGCTACGGTGCGCACGCAGGGATGGACGGGCGTCGTAAATGGCGATCTGCTGCGCCTTGCGGAGGAAGCCGGGTTCGAAGTGTTCGTCACGGGCGACCGCATCTGGAATATCAACAGACGCTCGCCGCGCGAGCATTCGGCGTGGTGGTGGTCTTTCCCCGCCGCCTGAAAATGGAGTACCTGCTTCCACTGGTTCCTGCCTTGGATGACGCGGTGGCATCAGTTAAGCCAGGTGCGGTCGTGCACGTCAGACCTCTCTCATGGTAGGGAAAGGCAGCCACAGTGCCTGTGGCTGCCTTTACGTTGTAATAAGTTGGGTTGGGTAACGTCGCTACCCGCCAGGCGACATAGGCAAGGTCCTTTCGGTCCCGATCCTCTTCGCAGCGTTGTAGGCGTAGCAGTTGCGCTGGCGGCAGGGGTGCTCGCCGCATGCTCAGCCCGCTGAGGCGCCGTCCAGCCTGCCTGTCTTCTCGCTCAGCGGGCGTTCGCAGCGAAGGGGTGGGGTGCGCGGGACCAGCAGCGGATGGTGCCCAACCGGCGGCGCATGTCCGGAAAGTGCTTCCCGCGCACGCACGCCCTTTTTCATTTCAGGCAGAGGAAGCCGGGTAAATCCGCCGTTCTGCTCCTCCCGTCTGATACTGTTCCTCTGTACCCCCCAGTGTTGTTTTTGCCTGCGGGGTGGGGTCTGGCCGGCTTCAGCGATACTGGTCCATCAGCGCCTGAAGGACCGCGTTGCCGGGGCACAGGTCCTCGAACGGCAGATCCACCAGCGGGCGCTCCACGCTGCCGAGCGTGGCGTTCATGTCGGCGGCGGCGGGGTCGATGTAGAGCAGCCCGGTGGCCACCTCGCCCGCGCGCTGGCGTTCCATCAGGTACGCGTGCGCGGCGTCGCGGTCGGTGGGATCGTAGTCTTCCGCCACCTTGCGGAAGTTCACCACGCTGCCGTCGTGCAGCGTCACCGCGCGCACGGAGCCGGGCGCGTACTCCGCCGTGATGGGCTCCGCGTGCGGAACGAAGTCGGCGATGACGACGGGCTGCGCGTGCTCGCGGGTGTGCACGTAGCTCTTGGTCGATCCCTCGTGGTCGTTGAAGGTCACGCACGGGGAGATGATGTCCACCAGCGCCAGCCCGCGGTGCTGCATTCCCGCCTTGAGGATGGGCACCAGCTGCGCCTTGTCTCCCGAAAAGCCGCGGGCCACGAAGGTGGCGCCCAGCGTGAGCGCCAGCAGCACGGGATCGATGGGCGGCTGGCGGTTCTCCTCGCCGCGCTTGGCCTTCGATCCCACGTCCGCGCTGGCGGAAAACTGGCCCTTCGTCAGCCCGTAGACGCCGTTGTTCTCGATCAGGTACAGCATGTTCACGTTGCGGCGCAGGGCGTGGCACAGCTGGCCCAGCCCGATGGAGAGCGAATCTCCATCCCCCGAAACGCCGATGTAGACCAGGTCGGGGTTCGCCGCCGCGGCGCCCGTGGCGATGGCGGGCATGCGCCCGTGCACGCTGTTGAAGCCGTGCGCCTGGTTCACGAAGTACGCGGGTGTCTTGGACGAGCACCCGATGCCGCTCAGCTTGGCGATGCGGTGCGGCGGAATGGCCAGCTCGAACACCGCCTGGACGATGGCCGCCGTCACGGAATCGTGCCCGCAGCCGGCGCACAGGGTGCTCATGGCCCCCTCGTAGTCGCGCGGCGTGAGGCCCAGCACGTTCACCGGCAGCTTCGGGTGCCGGACCTTGGGCTTGGCGATGTACGTCATGTGGGCACCATCTCCGGCTGAATGACGGCCTCTTCCTCCGCCGCGACGCCGAGCGCCGCCAGCACCGGCTCCACCACGTCGCGCGCGCTCAGCGGCATGCCGCCCCACGTGCCGACGGGCTCCAGCGCGCCGCGCGGCACCCCCGTCTCCAGCGCCAGCAGGTGGGCCAGCTGCCCGTCGCGGTTCTGCTCCACCACGAAGATGCGGTCGTGCGACGCCAGGAACTCCGCCACCGCCGGCGCGAACGGAAAGCCGCGGACGCGCAGGTAGTCTGCCGCCACGCCGCGCTCCGCCAGCCGCTCGACGGCTTCGATGACCGCGCGGTGGCACCCGCCGATGGAGACGATGCCGACGGACGCGCCCGGCACCGTCCGCACCTCCGGCGCGGGTACGTGGGTGGCGGCGGAGTCGATCTTTCGCGCCAGCCGCCGCATTACCTCCGCGTACTCGGCGGCGTCTTCGGTGTAGGCACCGTGCTTGTTGTGGCCGGATCCGCGGGTAAAGAACGCGCCCTTCGGATGCACCCCGGGCATCGTGCGCGCCGCGATCCCGTCGCCGTCTGCATCGTTGTAGCGGCTGAACCTGGCAATCGCCTCCAGCTGCTCCGCCGTCAGCACCTTGCCGCGGTCGGGGCGATATCCATCGTCCCACTGTAGCCGCGGGATCATCCAGTCGTTCATCCCGATGTCCAGGTCGGACAGCACGAACACGGGCGTCTGGAAGCGCTCCGCCAGGTCGAACGCCTGGACGGCGAAGTCGAAGCACTCCGCGGGGTCGCCAGGGAAGAGAACGACGTGCCTGGTGTCGCCATGCGAGGCGTAGGCGCACATCATCAGATCGCCCTGCTGCGTGCGCGTCGGCATGCCGGTGGACGGGCCGGTGCGCTGCACGTCGAAGATCACGGCCGGGATCTCCGCGTAGTAGCCCAGGCCGATGAACTCGCTCATCAGGCTGATGCCCGGTCCCGCGGTGGCGGTAAACGCGCGCGCCCCGACCCACGACGCGCCGATCACCATCCCCGCCGCCGCCAGCTCGTCCTCCGCCTGGACGATGGCCACGCGGCCGAGCCCCGTCTCCGGGTCCCTGCGGAAGCGTTTGGCGAAGCGCGTGAACGCATCCACCAGCGACGTGGACGGCGTGATGGGATACCACGCGGCCACCGTCGCACCCGCGTAGATGCAGCCCAGCGCCGCCGCCGTGTTGCCGTCGATGAGGATGTGGTCCGCCGTGGCGTCCATCCGCTCGGTGCGGATGGGGAGCGGGCAGGCGAAGTGCTCGCGCGCGTAGTCGCGGCCCAGGCGCAGCGCCTGGCGGTTGGCGTCCAGCAGCCCCTTCTTGCGCCCGTACGTCTGCTCCAGCAGCTCGTCCAAAAGGGGCAGGTCCAGGTCGAACAGGGCCGCCAGCACGCCCGCGTAGGCGATGTTCTTGAGCAGGATGCGTTCGCGCGAGCCGGTAAAGTGCTCCGCGCACATCCGCGCCAGCGGCACGCCCAGGAAGGTCACGTCGTCCCGCGCCAGCTCGCGCGCCAGGGGCCAGGTGCTGTCGTGCACCAGCCAGCCGCCGCGGCGCACCTCCGCCACGTCGCGCGCGTAGGTCGCGGGGTTCATCGCCACCACGAGGTCGAAGTCCGGGGTGCGCGCGGTGTGGCCGGCGCCGTTCACCCGGATCTCGTACCAGGTCGGCAGCCCCTGGATGTTGCTGGGAAACAGGTTCTTGCCGCTGACGGGAATCCCCATCCGGAAGATTCCCTTGCGGATCAGGTCGTTCGCGCTGGCGCTGCCGGTGCCGTTGACGGTGGCGATCTTGAACGCGAAGTCGTTCACGCGGTCGCTCATGCGGCCCCCGCGGGCTGGGGGGCGGCCGCCGGCGCCGGCGGGGCGGGGAAGAGGGACACGTTCGCCAGGATGGGGAGGCTGCGACCCCGCGGCGGATGCCTGGATCCCGGCGGGAGGCCGGCGTAGGGCACCAGCACGTCGCTGCGGCGCATGTCCCACGCGGCGGTGGGGCAGCGCTCCGCGCACAGGCCGCAGTGGATGCAGATGTCCTCGTCCTTCACCATCACCCGTGCCGTCTGCGGCAGCGCATCGCTCACGTACAGCGGCTGCTTG
This sequence comes from Longimicrobium sp., assembly GCA_036259455.1. Taxonomy (GTDB): domain Bacteria; phylum Gemmatimonadota; class Gemmatimonadetes; order Longimicrobiales; family Longimicrobiaceae; genus Longimicrobium. The sequence continues at coordinate 18,261 of DATABT010000674.1, forward strand.
AGGTTCAGCGCGGGGACGGTAAGCCGCTGCCGCAGCTCGTCCTCTTCCCCGTTGTGCGTGATGGTGAGGCAGTTGACGGGGCAGACGTCCACGCAGGCGTCGCACTCGATGCACAGCGGCGCGGTGAAGTGCGTCTGCACGTCGCAGTTCAGGCAGCGCGCGGCCTCCCTGAGCGTCTGCTCGAAGTCGAAGCCCAGCTCCACCTCCACCTCCAGGTTGCGCAGCCGCTCCGCCAGCTCCACGTGGCGCATCTTCGCGCGCTGCGCCGCCTCGTAGTCGTTGCCGTAGCTCCACTCGTGCAGCCCCATCTTCTGGCTGACGAGGTTCATTCCCCACGCCGGGCGCTCCTCCAGCGGCTGCCCCTGCAGGTACTGGTGGATGCTGATGGCGGCCTGGTGCCCGTGCTCCACCGCCCAGATGATGTTTTCCGGCCCCCACGCCGCGTCGCCGCCCACGAACACGCCCGGCCGCGTGGTCTGGAACGTGGTCCTGTCCACGACGGGCGCGCCCCATTTGTCGAGCTCGATGCCGATGTCCGGCTCGATCCACGGGAACGCCGCCTCCTGCCCGATGGCCAGGATCACCGCGTCGCAGGGGATGACGACGGTGTCGATGGTCCGGCTCTCCTCCCGCCCGCTTGCCCCCGCGACCCACTCCACCACGTCGAACTCCATCCCCACCAGCTCGCCGTCCTGGATGACGAACCGCTTCGGGGCGTGGTTCTCCACGATGATCACGCCCTCTTCCTCCGCGTCCTCGAGCTCCCAGGGCGAGGCCTTGAAGTGCGGCCGCGAGCGGCGGGCGATCACCTTGACGTCCGTGGCGCCCAGCCGCTTGGCGCTGCGGCAGCAGTCCATGGCCGTGTTCCCTACGCCGATCACCAGCACGCGCGGCTGGATGCGGTCGATGTGGCCGAAGGCGATGCTCTGCAGCCAGCTGATGCCGATGTGGATGCGGTCGCTCTCGTGCCGCCCTGGCAGCTCCAGCTCCTTTCCCTTCGGCGCGCCGCTGCCGATGAACACCGCGTCCCATCCCTCCTCCAGCACCGCGCGCAGACTGGTGACGGGGTGGCTGGTCCGCAGATCGACCCCCATCTCCAGGATCATTCCGATCTCTTCGTCCAGCACGCGCGGAGGGAGACGGAAGCGCGGAATGTTGTTCCACATCAATCCGCCCGCGCGCCCCAGCTTTTCGTACATCGTCACCGAATAGCCCAGCGGCAGCAGGTCGTTGGCGACGGTGAGCGACGCCGGCCCCGCGCCGATGCAGAGGACGCGCTTGCCGTTCTTCTCCTCGGGGATGGCGGGGAGGTGGGCGCGCATGGCGTCGTCGTCGCGCAGGTCGGCGGCGACGCGCTTCAGGCGGCAGATGGCCACGGGCTCGCCGTCCACGCGCGTGCGGCGGCAGGCGGGCTCGCACGGGCGGTCGCAGGTGCGGCCCAGGATGCCGGGAAAGACGTTGCTGGCGCGGTTGAGCAGGTAGGCCTCGGTGTAGCGGCCCTGCGCCACCAGCCGGATGTACTCGGGAACGTTGGTGTGGGCGGGGCATGCCCACTGGCAGTCGACGACGCGGTGGTAGTACTGCGGATCGGAGACGTGGGTCGGCTGCATGGGCACTCGCGCGTTGCGTGGGATGCTCGGAACGCCGAACTGGAAAGCCGCCATGGAGATACGTTCCAATATGATGGGCGGTGGGGCGGGATCAAAGGTTTTCGTTCCTGACGAAGGAAGGGCCTCACACGGAGCCAGCACCGGAACCTGCGAAAAAGTTAAAAGCCGTTGTGATTCCTTGATATTCGGGGACGGGGGATGCCTTGAGCAACCGAAAGATCCGGTCGTGGATCCTCGGAACGGCGAGCTTGGGGAAATCTCCGTCCCGCTCGCCCGCCGTAAGTGAACCACGACCAAACCGTGGTTATTCCGCGCCCTCCACCTGCCCCGGCCACGGCGGCGGCTCATCTCCCACCGGCTCGCCTGCCTGCCGCCGCCGCACCCATTCCGCAAGCGCAGTACAACCCTGCTCCCAATCGGCGAGGTACCGCGCAAGCTCCGCGTCTGCCGCTCGCAGGGCGGACGGCGTAGGATCGGAGCCATCCGGAAGCCCTTCGCGGCGTAGTGCGTCGTAGACCAGCGGCCGACGCATGCCTTCCCACTCAGCGCGCTTGTACGCGTCAACACGCTTCCGCAGGTCGTCCGACACCAGGGCCATCGCCGCGAACACAACATCGGGGAGTGACCACCCTACTCCTTCGTTCGCGCCACCCGCGAGCATTTCCGTAAACAAGTCCGAGACCTCGCGGGCCTTCTGCTCATCGGTCGCCAGAGCGAGGCCCCGGAACAACTCCTCGGCGGTGAAGGGCAGCAATTCCGGATCGAGATACTCCGTTGTGTTCACGGCGCTCGTCTCCTGCGTTAGAAGTCCGGGTGTCCCGGACCCATCACCACGTGAAGTTCGGTGTCCTGCACGTACATCGTTCCGCCCCACACCCTTGTGCCCATGACAGTTACGTACCTGCCCCAACAGACGAGCAGGAGGTTCCCGCTCTCCGCCATCCACCAGCTATCCTTGCTGAGCGTCGGCCGGTCCATCTTGTACCATGCTGGTGACCTTCCGACGAGCGGGTTCACGCGCCAGAACGTGCCTTCGAATTTGAACTCGTGGTTCCGGCCCGCAATGGTTACAAGAGCGGTAGCCACTTTGCCCATGATGGGCTGCGGGCAGATGTCGGAGTACTCCTCCTCACCGGGGTCAGGCTCACTGCCACCGCCGGTGCATCCTTGAAGAATCGGCTCACCCCCGGATGAAGTAATGCAATCGTGTCCACCAGGGTCTGAATCGCCGCCGTCATCCCCGCCACCGCCGGACCAGCCTCCTCCACCGCCGCTGGGGTCGCCAATCACGATGATAGGCTCCAGACAAACCGTTCCATACGTGCACTGGACCGAGTTCTCGTCCACTAACGGGCCATGGCGCTGAGGATCCGGATGCGTGGGGTTGTCGGCGCACGCTCCGAGCGTCAGCACCGTGCCCAGGAACGCGGAACGTACCATCAAGTTGCTCATGTCACATTCTCCTCTGTTTCCGAAGGGTGGGGGGAAGGGTGAATCAGATAACCGGGATGCTCTCGCTCCTCCTTCCATTTGCTTGAGGTTTGGGGAACGTTACTGCGTAAACCGAGCGGCAGGGCATGCGCATTTTCGTCGCCGGTCACTGTGGCTGCCGGAACGACGGCCATCAACCAGCGAGGCCCAGTCCGTAGATGGCGGCCGCCGGCACGAGCCCGGCGGGCGTGCGATGGATCAGACGCGGTCGGCGGAGGCGCTGGTGGCGGCATCGGCGCGCAGCTCCTCCAGGTTCTGGCGGATGCGCTCCGCCATGGCCTCGTAGTGTGGATCGGGGCCGTCCATCATCAGGTCGTTGAGCGCGGCCTCGGCCTGTTCGTGCGCGTTGACCGCCTTGCCCAGCGCGAGCTTCTTGTTGTCCTGTGGCTCCATCGGTTCCTCGCAGATGTAGAGCGGGCGCAAAACGGCCCGCGGATGTGCATCGTCCGCGGGCCTTCTCTCAATCTCCGTTCCACGCTGTCCGGCTACCCGCCCCCATGCAGGATCGCGAGGGCGCCGTCGCAGCGGGACGCGAGCGAGAGGAACTCGTCTCCCCAGCCGCTGCTCATCGCGGTTTCCTGGATGGGGCCGGTGGGCGCGAAGAGGACGGAGAGGGTGAAGCGATCCGGCGCGCCGCCGTCCTCCAGCTCCTGGATCAACGCATCGGTCTCCGCGAGCGCGTCGTCGGCATCTTCCCACGACGACCAGAGGAAGTTCGCGTCCGGATCGGCGAGCCGCGCGCGGATCTCGCGCATCACCTCCAGCAGCTCGCGCCGGGCGATCTCCCGCGCTTCGCCGGGCCGGTCCAACTCGCTCATCACACGTCGAGGGAACGTGGACCGGTGCCGCGGCGGCCGGTAGTTCCAAAGTAACTGCCGCCGTACACGTGCCATGGCAGCGATTCCAGCAGCGGGACGGCCGCCGCGGGGGTGAGGCCGGCGTCCGCGCCGTCCGGCAGCAGGCCCAGGTACCAGCGCCCGGAGCCGGAGAACGCCTCGTATTCCACGTGGTAGTGCAGCCAGCGGCGCCCGCACGCCCGGCAGGTGCGGACGCTCACGTCGCCGAAGCGCCCGCGGGTCGGATCGACGCCCACGAACGCCGCGTCGTAGCCGCGCGGGCCCAGCTCCAGGCACTCGCATTCCGCCGCGGGCATGGCCGTCACGCGCCGGAGATGCCGGCCGGCGGATCGGACGGGGCGGGGGAGGCCAGGCGCGCGGCGGGCGTGGACCCCATCAGCAGCCGCTCGGCGAAGTCCAGCCGCTCGTTCACGCGCGCCAGCTCTTCGCGCAGCTGCGACACCTCCTCGATGAGCGCCGCCGTCTGCGGCGCGTCCACCACGGTCTGCCCGCGCCCGCGGCCGCGCCCCAGCCTCTCCGGCGGCATGCGCAGCACGGCGACGAAGCCGGTGGCCATCGCGAGAACGGGGATCATCAGGGCGAGAATGCCTTCCATGGCGCGATATCTCCGGGCGTTACGGTTGCACGAACCAGCGTGCGCGCCAGGTACGTGGGATGGGGCAGGGAAGATTATGCGGGGGAGGGCCGTGGAGGGGGCGGCCGGCGGCACGCACCAGACCTCCACCGCGCACCCGAAGCCTCGCGTCACATCACCCCTCCCCCCGGCTGGGTCAAGACTGCCGGGTCCACCGCCCCACTCCGATCCCCCAGCCGCCACGTGGATATCCATCTTCCATTCCGGCGGAGTGATGGCACCCGCGGTGTCGCGGCGCGTGACACGCGACTCGCGATAGGCCATCGCACTTACCACATCCGGCAAATGAATTGGGAGACCCACTCCCTTCTCCGACAGTCCTCAGTAGTACGACTCGATGCCGAAGCCGTACTGCTTTCCCTTCCCGGACTTCTCGATCAGGTTGCGCAGGCGCTTCTCGAACTCCGCGGGATCGTCGCGCGCATCCTCCACGAACGCGACGCGGATGCGCAGGTACGAATCCGACCAGCGCTGCAGGTTCTCCCACGCCTTCTCGTTCGCCCGCAGCGCCTTGCGGATGTCGGGCGGGATGACGAACGGCCGCTCCAGCAGGTCCCCGATGCTCTCGCGCACCTCATCGAGCACCTTGCCCTGCGCGATCATCCGGCGCATCCGCTCCTGGTTGGGCTGCGAATACGGGATGCCCCGCCGGCGCGGCGAATAGCGTTGCGCCGTGTGGTCGTCGTCCAGCGTTTTCTGCGTGCTGTCGATCCACCCGAAGCAGAGCGCCTCTTCCACCGCGTCGTTGTAGGGAATGCGCGGCTTTCCCGTCGCCTTGCGCGGGTAGACGAGCCAGATGTCCTTTTCCGTGCGGTGGTTCTCCGCCAGCCAGGCGCGCCACGCCTGGCGGTCCGTCGCGTACAGGGTGCGGGTGATCTCCATGCGTCAGCTCTTTTCCGCCGGCAGCGGGCCCGCATCCACGGAGGCGGGGCTGTTGTGGTGCAGCCAGAGAACCAGGTTGGTGAGCAGCGGCACCGACACCTCGCCGCCGCCCTGCACGGCCAGCCGCCGCAGGAGGTCGGGAAAGTAGCCGGGGAGCTTGTCGCGGTCGCGGGTGCGCACCTCGCGGTGGCCAAAGACGCCCATGTCCAGCTTGAGGATGTGCCCCTCGCGATCCTGCGGAATGCGCGATTCCACCTCGTGCACGGGAATGGACAGGTCCAGCGCGTAGAACATCTCCGGCGCGCCGCCGCGGATGAGCTCGCGGGTGATGCCCAGGAAGGTGCGGTGGACGACCTCGCCGCGGCGCACGCCCAGCTCTTCCACCATCTCGCGCGGCACGTCCATCACCGCCAGCGTGCCCCCCGCGCGGACGGCGTGCTCCACGTCGATGCGGTCGATGGTCCCCGAAAAGCCGGAGCACAGCTCGCCCGAGCGCAGCAGCACGTCTTCGCGGCGCTTCTGGTAGATCAGGTACCCGTCGGACGTGAACACCAGGCCGTTGACGCCGGTGCTGTTGGCGAGCGCGCTCTCCACCAGCGGCTCCAGCGTGCCGTCGTAGACCAGCTCCTCGCGCAGCGGCTTGCCGACGTCGCGCGGGGCGTCCAGCGACAGGTTGGTGCCCAGGTAGTCCAGGTACGAGCATCCCTGGAAGACGAGCACGCGGCGCTCCGCGTCCCAGTCCGTGAGCCGCGCGTTCTCCCCGTCGAAAAACCGCCGGCCGTTCTGCAGCGCGTTCTGGCGGTAGTACTCGATTCCCTCCGCGTTGCGGACCGGCGCGCGGAAGTCGTGCTCGATGAGCTCCACGCCGATGGCGCCCTCGTCCAGCGGTCCGTCCAGCCCCAGCAGAAGGGACTGGGGCAGGTAGATGTGCCTGCCCGTCTCCGCGTCCAGCAGCCGCAGCACCCGCGGCTCACCCGTGTACAGGCGCTGAAAGGGGTACGTCCAGTCCAGCGGGGAGCCGCCGGCCACCGCGCCGAGCAGCGTCTTGCGCAGCTTCGCGGCCGTGCTCCCCACGCCCAGCAGGAACGCGGAGTCGGCCCACTCCATCAGGGTGAGCCCGATCTCCTTGAACAGCGCGGGGGAAAGGCGAATGCCGCCCGGCATGCGCGTCAGAACCGCTCGTCGGCCGTGGGGCCGTACATCGACGGCACCGGCTGCTCCACCAGGCGCAGGTACACGCCCAGCTGCGCGCGGTGGTGGACGAGGTGGTTGAGCATTGCCGTGCGCAGCATGTGGTAGCGGCTGGCCGTCTGCACGGCCTGTCCGCGCGCCTTCATGGTCCACGGCTCGTGGAACGCCGCGTCGCTGGCGGCGGCGATGGCGGCGCGCCCCTCCGCCGCGTTGCGGTCGAACTCCTCCAGCAGCGTGGCCGTCTTCTCGATGGTGTACGGCTGCGCGGGCGCGTCTTCCGGCGCGATGTCCAGTTCCTGCGTGTTCATCATCATCGTGGCCCATCCGGGCATGCGCGACACCAGCTGCGCCAGGTGCGCCATGGGAAACGACTTGTGATGCGGCCGCCACTCGCCCCTGTCGTCCGGCACGCGTTGCAGCACGCGGCGGGTGGTGGCCAACTCTACGTCCCACTCGGGCAGCAGCATCTCGGCGATGGACATGGCTCTCGCGAACAGGGGTGGATGACGATGCGGACGCGTCGCCGCCCGCGGCGCTCATACTACACGATCGCGGCGGAGCGGGGAACGGCACCGGGGCGACGGGTTCCCGAGCTGAGGAAGGCGCCGCCCCACACTCCGGTGCGTAACGTCAACTTCAGCGGAACCAGGTGGCGATGGTGAAGCGCACGCCGTGGGTCACGGGCGTGACCTCGTGCGTGGTTTCCGAGCGGAAGGTGACCAGCGTGCCGGGCGCCGCCTGCGCCGGGACGCGCAGTTGCGGGCCGCTGTACGGGCCGTGAAAGACCAGCTCCCCCCCGCCGTACGTGTCCGGCGCCTCCTCGTCGGACTTCTGGCTGAGAAAGATGACGGCGGAGATGCGGCGGAAGCGCGAATCGTCCCATACCATGGGCGTGTTGCCGTCCTGGTGCGGCACGAAGTAGTCGCCCGTCTCGTACCGCAGGAACTGCGGGTCCTCGCACTCGGTGACGCGGATGCCGAAGTGCTCCCCGATCCGCGCCCGGTGCTCCATCAGCCGCTGCCTGACTCGCGCGCGCGTCTCCGGCGACACCTCCACGCGCGTGGACTTGCGCGACGCGTCCATTCGCCCGCCCGCATCGCCGCTCAGCACGGTGGACGGCGCGCCGTGCGCCGCGTGCAGCTCCGCGACGATGTCCGCGCGCGTCCGTGGATCCAGGAAGTCTTCGATGTGCAGCAGGTCGATCATGGGATGGGGATGGGGCGGGGTGTGGATGGGACGTGTGGCGCCTGTAAGCTGGCCCGCCGTGCGCCGTCCCGCCAGACCGTTGTCCGCCCCCGCGTGCGCCGGCCGCCGGGGGGACGGCCCCCGCCGATGAGCGCGCTCACGCCGGCGGGGGCGGAC
>DATABT010000675.1:0-6098 GCA_036259455.1 Longimicrobium sp.
ACCGGCGGCGGGATGAGAGAAGAGGACGCGGAGAACCGATCGGTTCTCCGCGTCCTCTTCTCTCATCCCGCCGCCGGTTACGAGCCCGAGATGTCATCCGGCGCAGCCTTCCCTGAACGTCGGCCCGCGCCACGCCTGTCATTTCGAAGGAGGCGCCCGCGTGATCGCCGCCGGTGCAGGAGCCCCATGGCGCCGACTGAGAAATCTACTCACCCCTGCTGGTGACCCGTTTTTCGCGCTTTGGGCTCGCGCAGACCTCCTTCCCGTTCAGGGAGGCTGCTCGGATTCAGCCCTGCCGCTCGAGGTTGTGGCCGAGGACGCCGGGCGCGAAGCGGAAGGTGCGGGCGGGTCCCTGCGGCGCGTCCGAGAGATCTACTCAGCGCCGGACCGGGAGGCCGCGCTCCTGCAAGGGCGCCGTGTGCCAGTGTGGCGGGCGAGATCCTTCGGTCGCCGCCGTAGATCGTGCACGGGCAAGGACCTGTGCGGCGGCTCCCTCAGGAAACCAATCCGTTTCGCGGGAGGGTTCGCACCACCCTCGCCCTCGGATGTCGGCTGAGCACGCGTCAGCTCTGCGCTTCCGCCTGATCCTTCATCTCCCGGGCGCCGGGGATGAAGCCGAAGAAGACGTCGATGGAGTGGATGCGGCCGTCGCGAAAGCGGAACAGCTCGGCGTTGTGAAAGGTGCCGCCCTGCTTGCCCTCCGTTTCGTAGATGATGACGGCCTCGTCGCCCCGCGCGAAGATCCTGAGCGGAAACCGGAAGCGGAACTCGCCTGCGTGCGGAAAGCAGTGCGAAAAGTACGTGGCGCGGTCGATGTGATCGTCCCACGGGCTGGTGAAGGTGAAGTCGTCCGCCAGAAGCGCCTCGATCGCATCGCGGTCGGCCTCCTGGTAGCGCTCGAAGTAGCGGCGGGCGAGATCCTCGATCGGCTGGTCAGGCATCGGGCGATTCCTTTCTGGGCGCGCGAGAGAGCACGACGGCGCCGGAGCCGTAGGTGCGCGTGCGTGTCATCCGCCGCTCCCGTCCGCGCCGGACTTCGCCAGCCGGACATCCATCCACGGGAGCCACTGGCCTTCTTCGCGCCGCTCCCACCGGCCGGAAAGCGTGCGCCCGTCCTCCGCGAAGCCGCCGGTGAACCGCTCCGCGGCGCCGCAGAAGGTCCAGGTGCCGTCGCGGAGAAAGGCGTGCATCTCGCCCGTGTTCCCCTGGCTGTCGAACGAGCGCATGAAGTACCTGCCGCGCTCCGCGTCCCACCCGATGACCTCCAGCGCCTGCACCGGCTCTCCGCCGATGCGCACGTCCACGCGGTGCAGGAGAAAGAAGCCGCCGGGGAGCCACTCGTAGCTGTCCGTTCCCGCGATCCGCAGCGCGGGGGAGGACTCGCTCGCCAGCACCTCGCCCTCCGTGCGCCACGTGCCGGCGAACGGTTCCAGGCGCGCGAGCTCGGGGCCGGGCCGCGGCGGGGCCTCCGCGGGGGCGCTCACGCGGCGTCCTCCACCACGGCGCCGGGGGCCCGGCCGTTCCAGGCGGCGGAAAGCTCGGCGGCGTAGCGCAGCAGCAGGTACTCCGTGCGCGGCTGCACGCGGCAGGCGTCGTTGCCGCAGGCCACGCGGACGCTCTCCTCCATCCACGGCGACGGCTCCACCGTGGCCGCGCCGCCGCAGAAGGGGCAGGGGCGCAGCGGGCCCACCACGGCCCGCGGCAGATGCATCGTGCGCTCGCTCAGCATCATGCTCGTTCGCTCGTTCGGTTGCGGGGTCCGGCTCACTCCGCGAAGTCCGGCACGGCGCCGCGGACGGCGTGCGCGCGCCCCTTCGGCTCCTCCCAATCCTCCTGCCTTCCCAGCGCGGTTTCGTCCAGCATGTAGTACGACCCGCCGATGGTCTCCAGGCCGCGCGCGTACGCGGAATACGTGTGGAACACGCGGTCGCCTACGCGCAGAAAGCTGCTGCGGCCGGGGCGCTCCAGCGCCTCGTCCGTGGCGGGCCACGGCTCGCCGCGCGCCTCCCATTCCTCCTTCGTGCGGAAGTTGTAGACGATGGGCGCCACGGACTCGTCCAGCGTCACGTGGAAGTCGTAGTTGAAGTCGCTGCCGTACGACGAGTACCACGGGAACGTCCACCCCTTCTGCGCCCTGTACTTCTCCAGCTTCTCCAGCGGCGCCCGGGAGACGTAGACGAACGTCGTATCGCGCCTGTTCACGTGCTCCAGGTGCCCCTTCGACATCTCGTCCGCGCCCGCGGAGCAGCTGGGGCAGCCGGCGTCCCAGTCGGGGTGGAACATGAAGTGGCCCACGATCAGCTGGCTGCGGCCGTGAAAGAGGTCCAGGAGCGTCGCCTTGCCGCCCGGTCCGTCGAACAGGTACTCCCTGGTGATCTCCACCATCGGCAGGCGGCGGCGGTCGGCCGCCAGGCGGTCGCGCTGCCGCGTGAGCTCCTTCTCGCGCTCCAGCAGCTCCATCCGCGCGGCCAGCCACTCGTCCCGCGAGACGACCCGCGGCAGGTTTTCGGCGATCTCCGTCATCTCAGCAGCGCTCCCGTGCGTGGTCAGGCGGGCCCGGATTGTCTTCGGCTTTTCTTCGCGTGGACATGTATATGTGTGCGGCGGTGTCCACGCAACGAAACATGTGGCGTGCTCTCACGCGACCACGGTGCGCAGTCCGGGGGCGCGGCGGGTGCCGCGCGCGCGGGCGACCAGCGCGTCCAGGCTCCACGCGCCCGGGCCGGAGGCGACCAGGTACAGAAAGAAGAAGCAGTACAGCACCGCGGCGAGGCCGCCGTTGCTGTTGGGCCAGAACGCCAGCGGCTGGTGGAACTGGAAGTACGCGACCGCCATCTCGCCCGCGAGAATGAACGCGGTGGGGCGGGTGAGCAGGCCCAGCACGATCAGCGTGCCGCCGACGAGCTCCAGCAGACCGCCGATCCCCATCTGCGACCACAGCTCGATCTCGATGTCGGGCGTGCCGGGGGGCAGCGCCGGAAAGCCGAACAGCTTCATGGTGCCGGCGGTGAGGAACATCACGCCCGCGACGATGCGAAAGATGGCCAGCATGCGCGGGGCCCAGGGCGACGGAGTGGGATCGTAGATCGACATCGTTTGCTCCCGGTTCGGTGGTGGTCGCGGCCGTGACAGCCGTAATTTGCTCGCTTCTACATCTTCGACGAGCGGCGCCCGGCGAAATCGACATCCCTCCATCGACGCGCTCGCCGGGCTCGTTTCCAACACGACGGCCCGAAGGGGCCCTCTCCTGCGCCGGCTTCGCCGCTCGTTCCTCGCGGCTAGCGGCGACCCCTCCCCCACCCCGGGGGAGGCCACTGCACCCCCAAGCCCGGTCGAAGTCCATCCCCAAGCGTGGGCGCCGCCGGGGGAAGGCCCCGTCACCGCCCCGCGCGTCGAGCATGCAGGCGGGCGCCGGCGAGCGCGCACGGGAGGCTGATGGCGATGACCGCCAGGCTGTACCAGCCCGGTCCGTACTCCCACATCGCGACGGCGCCTGCCGTGGAGAGCGCCACGCCGATGCCACCCAGCACCAGCGCGTGCCGCGTGGGATGGTCGGGCGCCAGGCGCGCCGTCACGTATCCCGCCGCGACGCCGAAGACCACGCGGTACGCGGTGGCCAGCAGGAACAGCTCGTCCGCCATCCGCACGGGGAAGGGCGGGTAGACGCCCGTGGCGTGCAGCACCGCGTCCACGGCGGTGGAAAGGACGACGATGGTCAGCAGTCCCGCCAACACGGCGCCGGCGCGGCGCAGGGCCAGACGCGGACGGGCGGGGGCGGACAGGGCGGCGGTGGCGCTCATGGTTCTGTCTCCAGGTCGGGTGGTCGGTTGCTGCTTCCACCCATCAGTCGGGGCCGCCGCCGCGTTCTCGACACCGTCTCACCCCCGCCCCCTCTCTCCCACGAACTGCGTAGGGCCCCTCCCCGCTCGTTCCTCGCGGAGAGGGGGGACCCCATCACTCCATCGTCTTAAGGTGCTCGGCCAGCTTGGCGAGCGTCTGCTGGCCCAGCTCCTCCGCGCCGTACTGCAGGGCGCCGTCACGCTGCGCCCTGGTGTTGAAGAGCATTCGCTGCGTCACGCGGGTGCGAATGGCGCCCAGGTCCTCGAAGGTGACGGTCACCTGAAAGGCGCCGGGGTCGTCGTCCACGTCTTCGCCGTGCAGGAACTCGATGCGCTCGGGGGCCACGATCTCCCGGTAGGTGATGCGGTTGGGGTATTCGGTGCCGTCCGGACCGTGCATGGTGAAGCGCCACCGGCCGCCCGGCCGCACGTCGATCTCGTGCACGGTGTTGTGGAAGCCGTCCGGGCCCCACCAGTGCGGCACGTGCTCCGGGTCCGTGTACGCGCGCCACACCAGCTGGCGCGGGGCGTCGTACTCGCGCGAAAGGACGATCTCGCGGTCCGCGGCGGCGGTGGAATCCATCGTCGTCATCTTCCCACTCCCCTGATCAGTGTACGGATTGGACGCGCCGGCCACGGCGGCCCGGCGCGGAACGTCGGCCCGCTTCAGGACAGCCCGGCGATCACCTCGGACAGCCGGTCGAGCGATTCGGCCCAGCCGCCGAACGCGCCGGAGCCCGCCCACCCCGCGTAGTCTTCCACCGACGGGAACGCGATGCTCAGCCGCACCGTCGTCCGCCCGTCGTGCTCCTCGAACTCGGCGGTCTCGATGGCCTCGTGGCCGGGCATGGGCTCGAAAGTCCAGGTGTTGACGATGCGCCTGGGCGGATCGACCTCGCGGTACACGCCGGAGAACCCGACCTCTGATCCGTCCGGCCCCGCCATCACGAAGCGGAATCGGCCGCCGGGGCGCAGGTCGATCTCGCACGAGGAGAGCCGCGTGTCGCGCGGGCCGTACCACTGCATCACGTGCTCGGGCGTGGTCATGGCGCGCCAGACGAGGTCGCGCGGCGCATCGAACACGCGCACGGCCACGGCTTCGCGGTTGCCGGGATCGGTGCTGGCGGGCGCGGGGCCCGAGCCGCTCAGGGTGGTGATCATCGCTCAAACCTCCGGTTGGGTGTGGTCGCCGGCCAGCAGCGCGGCCAGGCGGTCGAGGGATTCCGTCCACCCCTGCACCTCGCCGTGATCGGCGGGGAGACCGGCGTGGCGGATGGTGACGCGCGTGCCCTCCGCCGTCCGGGCGAAGGTGATGTCGATCAACATCTCCGGGGGATAGCCGGGGCGCTGCACTCGGGCGCCGGACGCGTCGGAAAAGTGCACGGTGTAGGACAGGCGCTCCGGCGCGGCGACCTCCTGGTAGGTGCCGGCCACCCAGACGTCCTCGTAGTCGGGGAAGGAGTGGCGCCAGTGCAGGGTGCCGCCGGGACGCGGGTCCAGCCGGCAGAAGGGAAGGGACGACCCCGCCGGGCCGTACCAGCGCGCGAAGTGCTCCTCGTCCGTCCACGCGCGGAACACCATCTCCCGCGGCGCCGCGTAGTCGCGGGTGATGACGAGCTCGCCGCCGTCCCAGGCCACGGACGCGGTGCCGGTGGATGTGCTACTCGCCGCGTGCTGCATCGCTCTTCTCCCTGGATTGCAGTTCCTTGAGGTACTCGCCCAGCCGGTCCAGCCGCTCCTCCCAGTGCGTGCGGTACTGCTCCACCCAGCTTTCCACCTGCTTCAGTGGCTCCGCCTGCAGCCGGCAAGGACGCCACTGCGCCTCGCGCCCGCGCTCGATGAGCCCCGCGCGCTCCAGCACCTTGAGGTGCTTGCTGATGGCGGGCATGCTCACGTCGAACGGCTCGGCCAGCTCGGTCACCGTGGCCTCGCCCCTGGAAAGGCGCGCCAGGATGGCCCGGCGCGTGGGGTCCGCCAGTGCCGCGAAGGTTACGCTGAGAGGATCGTTTGCCATTCGCTGTTTAACCGTTCGGTTATTTAACCGATGCGGAAAGTAAAGAGCGTGGTTCCGGCCGTCAAGACTTTTGTGCGGATGGTTTTCGCCGGGAGGAAGAAGATGTGCGTAACTGAAGATTACACCGGCAGTTGCGCGTTCGCGCGGGCCCTCTCCCCCGCCAGGCCTTTCGCTCGTTCCTCGCGACGGCTGGCGACTCCTCCCCCCACCCCGGGGAGGAGTGGTGGTCGTCCAAGCCATGGACG
>DATABT010000676.1:0-4030 GCA_036259455.1 Longimicrobium sp.
ACCTGGTGCAGGAGACCTTTCTGGCCGTCCTGCACCAGGTCTTCGGCGTCTTCGCGGTTGCCCAGCAGCCGCCAGGCGACGGCGAAGGCGCGGCGCATGTAGCGGCCCACCAGCGCGTCGAACGCCGCGGGGTCGCCGCGGCGCACGCGCTCCACCAGCGCGGCCTCGTCCTCCGCGACGGGCGCGGCGGCGGCCCGGGCAGGGGCGAGGTCCACCGGCAGGGCGGACGCGGCGATGGTCACGGCTGGCGTTCCTCCACGCGCTGGCGGCGCTCCTCGCGGCGGCGCTGCATTTCTTGCCGCGCGCGCGGCCGCGGGTGGGCCCGCGCGGCCGGGCGGGCACGCTGAATCTGCTGGCGCAGCAGGGTCTGCGCGCGCAGCCGCTGCTCGGCGGTGAGCACGCCCTGCGCCTGGTGCACGGCCTCGTTGATGTTCAGCCGCATCTGCCGGACGGTGGGCTGCAGCGACTCTGGCACGCCGGGGCGGCCGCCGGCGCGCAGGCGGCGCAGCTCTTCGCGGCGCTGCTCGGCGCTCATCCGCTCCACCTGGGCGCGGCGCCCGGCCTGCAGCCGCTGGTGCTCCTCCACCAGCCGGGCGCGCAGCGGCGCGTTCTGCTGCTCCAGGCGCGTGCGGATGGCCTCCAGCTGCCGCACCTGCTGAGCGGTGAGCTCCAGCTGCACCCGGTGGTTGAGCAGCATGTCGAACGCGCGGCGCTCGGCGTCTTCGCGAAAGGCGGCCTGCGCGCGCACGTGCTCCGCCACCGCGCGCTCGCGTGCCTGCTGCGCCCGCTCGCGTTCCTGCCGCGCGCGCGCCTCGGACTGTTCGGGCTGCTGTGCGGCCGCCGGGGCCGGCACGGCGGCGCCCAGCAGCAGGGCGAAGGAGGCGCGGGCCAGGTGCCTGGTGGTCATCGCGGTGTATCCGTGGATCGGGTTCCTTCTGCCGCGCGCACTGCCGGCGCGGTGTTCTGAAGGCGGTATACCATCGGGGCGGGGGAAACGTTGGGAAGAGGGGGGACAGGTTACAGGGGGAACGGCGTGCGGCCCGGGCGGTGTTGCTGAACCGACGGATCCGAAAGACGTCGTCCTGAGTCAGTCGGCGCGGCGCGCACCCCGCACCATGAAAGCCGCCGACGCCGCGACTGGCATTTCGAAGGAGCGCCCGCGTGATGGCTGCCGGTGCAGTATCGCGTGGCGCCGAGTGAGAAATCTACTCACCCGTGCTGGCGGCCCGTTTCCTCGCTCCGCGTTCGCCCGGAGTTCTTTCGATTCAAGAAGCGCTGAGCGGAACTTGAACGTCCGCAGTAGCTTCCGCGCGACCGAAGGACCTTCCTTCCGGCATCGTGGCTGTCTCCCGCGCTCCGGGGCCTGTTCCCTGTTCCCTATTCCCTATTCCCTATTCCCTATTCCCTATTCCTTCCCGTTCACCTGCGGCCAAAAGCTTGCGCGAAAAGAGTCCGCCGTCTAGAATGTCCTCCCCGCAGGCCCTATGCGCCGTCTCTTCCTCATCGCCTCCGCCGCGGCCGCGCCGCTGTCCGCGCAGCGCGTGCACGACGTCCCGCGCCGGCCGCGGCTGCCGGAAGCGGCGGACACCAACGACGCGCGCGCCTACTACCGGCTGGGCCGCGAGCGGCTGGAACGGCGGCCGGACGAGGCGGCGGCGGCCTTCTACTGGGCGGCGCAGATCGACCCCGGGTGGGCGGACCCGCTGTACGGCCGGCACATCGCGCTGCTGATGTCCGATCCCCGGCGGCTGGTGCGCTACTGGGACGGCGACCGGCGCACCCGCACGTCGGGGGAGGTGCTGGCCATCGACTCCCTCTACTTCCGCGCGCTCCGCATCGACCCGTTCGTGCAGCGACCGTTCGAGCGCGAGCTGGTGCGCGTGCTGGTGATGAACCTGCTGGGCGCCGACGCACCGGGTGCCGACGCCGCGCTGGCCGCCTTCTACACCGAGTCCATCCTGCAGGACATGCCGCCGCCGCTGCGCGCCCACGTGCTGGCGGGCGAGGGGCGGCTGCCGCAGGGCCTGCAGGCGTACGACCAGGCGCTGCGGGAGAACCGCGGGCGCCGTTCGGAAACGCGCCGCTTCATCCGCCACGAGCGCGGCCGGATGTTCGCCCTGGCCGGCAACGACTCCGCGGCACTGGCGGAGCTGCAGCAGGCCATCGACATGGGCGTGGAGGAGGAGCGCGAGGAGCTCGTGCGCTTCTACGACAGCAAGGCGGTGCTGGAGCACGGCCGCGGCGTGGTGCTGGAGCGCGCCCGCGACCCGGGGGCGGCGCGCGAGGCGTACGCGCGTGCGCTGATGGAAGACCTTTCGTATCATCCAGCGCACCTGCGCCTGGGCGCGCTGGCGCTGGCGGAGGGCGACACCGCCACCGCCGTGCAGGAGCTGGCCCTGGCCGCGGAGGCCGGCGCGGACGATCCCGTGACGCGCGTCCTCTACGCCACCCGGCTCACCCGCGTGCGCCGGGTGGACGAGGCGCAGGCGGAGCTGCAGGCGGCCGCGGCGCTGGCGCCGTACTGGGCCGAGCCGTGGTACCTGCTGGGCCTGGTGCGCAACTGGGGCGCCCCGGGCGACGCCGCGGAGGCGTACCGCGCCCTTTCTGGCCCGCGCGCGGCGCGACGACCCGCGCCGCGCCCAGGTGGAGCCGCTGGTCTCCTCCGGCGGCTGACCGTCATCTCCCGTCCGCTACGGACGTTTCACCCGCGGCGATCCGCCCGGCCGGCCGCGCCGGGCCTTCGCCCTCACCCGAGCTGGAAGCTCTCTCGTGCGACGTATCCTTCTCCTCGCCGGTCTCCTGGCGGCCGTCTGCGCCGCCGCTCCGTCGCAGGCGCAGCGCCGCGGCGGCGTGCCCCCCCGCCCCGCGCTGGCCGCGGCGGACACCAACGACGCCCGTGCCTACCTGCTGTTCGGCACACAGAACATCACCAGCCGCCCCAACGACGCGGCGAACGCCTTCTACTGGGCGTACCAGCTGGACCCCACCTCGGCGGAGGCGCTCTACGGCCGCTACGCGGCGTTCCTCATGTCCAACCCGCGCCGCCTGGTGAACTACATGAACGCCGACCGGCGGACGATGCGGTCGCCGGACATGCTGGCCATCGACTCGCTGTACTTCCGGGCGCTCACCATGGACCCGTTTCTGTACAGGCGATTCGAGTCACCCGTGGTGCGCGCGTACCTTCGGCAGCTGGTGCGCGAGGACGGCGACGGCGCCATGCTCCCCGAGGCGCTGATCGAGCGCCAGGTCAACCTGTTCCTGCGCGACGCGGGGCCGTGGTGGCAGGCCCGTGAGGCGTACGGCGAGGGGCGCTATCCGGAGGCGCTGGCCTACTACAACGACGCGCTCCCCCGCGCCCGCACCAAGTCGCTCGTGCGGGCGGAGCGCGGCCGGCTGTTCGCGCACGTGGGCAACCACGAAAGCGCGCTGGTGGAGTTCGGCCACGCGCTCACGGAAATGCGCCGCGAGGACGAGCGCGACCTGGTCTTTCTGTACGAGAGCAAGGCGCTGATGGAGCACGGGATCGCCCTGCTGCACGAGCGGATGGGGAACCGCGACGCGGCCCGCGAGGCGTACGGCCGCGCGCTCACGGAGGACCTGGCCTTCTACCCGGCGCACGTGCGCCTGGGGCTGCTGGCCCTGGCCGCGGGCGACACGGCCACGGCGGTCGGCGAGCTGGACCTGGCGGCGCAGGCGGCCGGCGCGGACCCCGGCGTCCACTACACCTACGGCGCCATGCTCGCCCAGCTGGGCCGGCTGGACGAGGCCGCCGCGCAGCTGGCGCGCGCGAGCGAGCTGGCCCCCTACTACGCGGACCCGTACTTCGCGCTGGGCGTGGTGCGCGACGGGCAGGGGGACGTGGACGCCGCGCGGGAGGCGTACCAGGAGTTCATGAACCGCGCCGCCCGCAGCCACCGGCGCCGCGGCCTGGCGGAGCAGCGGCTGCGCGACCTGGGCGCCCCGCAGGTGGCGGTGCAGCCGTGAGCAAGCGCCTCGCCTTCCGCGCCGCCCTGGCGCTGTCGTGGGG
>DATABT010000677.1:0-5579 GCA_036259455.1 Longimicrobium sp.
GCCGCCCCGCGTCGGGGCCGAAGTTGCGGATCATCAGCATCACCGCGTTCTCGCCCAGCACCTGCGCCACGGCCGCGGGATTGATCTTCTCGCTCTGCGCCTGCTTGAGCGCGTCGTGGATGATCTTGCGCGCGGCATGCAGGTGCCGCTCGATCTGCTCTTTCCGCGACTGCTCCACCAGTCTCTCCGGAAAACGGACGATTTCTCGGGGGCTCCGTGGTCCAAGCTTACCGTGCGGCCTCGCCGCGCGCAAACGGGGCGGGGGCGGGCTCCCGCCGGGGCGCGCGGAGCGATAGGTTGGTGCGCCTTCGCATTGACCCTGACCATGGATGGAGCCGGTACGTGAACGTCAGCCAGAACCTTCTCCAGCACCGCATTCCCCGCCTTCCCGCCGATCCCGAAGCCGTCGCCGAACAGCTGCGCCGCGTCGGGTTCGAGGTGACGCGCATCGTGTCGCTGGCGGAGCTGCTGCGCCCCGTCGTCGTCGCGAAGGTGGAATCCGTCACACAGCACCCAAACGCCGACCGGCTGAAGGTCTGCGTGGTGAACGATGGGACCGATCAGTCTCTGCAGATCGTGACGGGCGCCGACAACGTGCGGGCGGGCGCGTACTATCCCGTTATCCGCGGCGGCGTGACCCTGCCGAACGGGGTGAAGATCAAGCGCGGCAAGCTGCGCGGCGAGGTGAGCGAGGGGATGCTGGGCTCGGCGGACGAGCTGGAGCTGGGCACCGACCACGCGGGGCTGATGACACTGGAGGGCGAGCCCGCGCCCGGCACCCCGCTGCCGGACGTGATGGAGATTCCCGGCGTCGTCTTCGTCATCGAAGGGACGCACGAGATGGACGCCATCGTCCGCGCCCTCGGCGGCGCGGCTGCCTGACGAGTGCCAGGCCCAGCGACGGAGCCGGTACGATGGAAGTCTCCGACGCCGCGTCTGTCATTTCGAAGGCGGCGCCTGCGTGATCGCTGTCCGTGCAGGAACCCGGGGCGCCGGCTGAGAAATCTACTTACCCGTGCTGGTGATCCGTTTCTCGCTTCGGACTCTACCGGAGTTTTCGTTCATTCAGCGGCCGTAGCCGCGGGTCGCCTTCGGCTGCCTTGACCCTGCGACGGTCGAAACGCAGTTCAACCTCCCCCAGGGTTTTCTGGGGAGGTGCGAGCATAAGCGAGCGGAGGGGGCGCTCGCGCGCAGCCCGGATCTCGATGCACCATCTACGGCGGCGACCGAAGGAACCCGCCGGCAAAGCGACAGGCCCGTTCCCGTACGAGAGACGGGGACTTCGCTTCGCGGACAAGGTCCCTTCGGTCGCGCCGAACCATTGTGCACGATGGAATTCCGTGAGGGCGCTTCCCTCAGGATGACATCATCTGCTTCTCGGTGGATGGATCTTCAAACACGCTCTCAGAAAATCATCTCGTGCGTGTGATCATTGCCTGCCCCCGGCCGCCGGTCAGGCCCGCTGGACGGCGCCGTTGCCGTTGCCGTTCACGGCCACGCCCGACACGAAGATGTGCGCGGGGGGCACGTTCAACGGCTCGAAGCTCACCTGTATCGTGTCGAACACGCGCTCCAGGTCCGCGCGCACCTTGCTGCTGAACTGGTAGACCAGAAAGGCCCCGCCGGGCCGCAGCGCGTTGCGCGTGCTCTGCACGATGGATTGGCGCACCTCCGCCGGCATGGTGCTGAACGGAATCCCCGAGATGGCGTAATCGGCCTGCCCCAGGCCGCGCTCGGCCAGCACCTTTCCCACGTCGGCGGCGGAGCCGTGCACCACGTCCAGCCGCGGGTCGGGGATGGCGCCGCGCAGGTACTCCACGAAGTCGCGGTTGGTCTCCAGCACCACGATGCGCGCGTCGCGGTGCATCCGCTTGAGCACGTGGCGGGTGATGGTGCCCACGCCCGGCCCGTACTCCACGAACACGCGCGCGCGGTCCCAGTCCACCGGCTTGAGCACCTGCTCGATCAGAAAACGCGAGCTGGGGATTACGGACCCCAGCATTCTGGGATGCTTGATGAAGTTTCGCGAAAACAGCAGGATGGGGTGCTGGCGGTGGACGGGCTGCTTGGTGCGACTGGGCACGGGCTACCTCTTGGCTGATGTCGTCAGATTGTGTCGGCGCACCGCGGCCGTCCGCGTGCACTTGCGGCGCCCGGCCGGGTAACGGCGCCCCTTCCGCGGGGTACGCTGAGTCCGGCTCATTGGGGCGCGCGCGACGATACGGTACGTTGCGCCGGTCCGCACCGCCACACGTATATTCCGTGCCGCCCGTTTTCGGTCCACTCTTTCCGCCACCCGCCGCGCTCCCGCATCCACCGTTCCATGCCGCTCGTCACCTCTCCGGACCGCGCGCGAGGTCGCCACGGCGGCCCGGGCCTTCGTCCACCACGGCCGGCCGAAGGCGGCATCCTCATCGTCCGTTAATGCGGCGGACGGGGGAGTTCGGGCCCGGGTTCCTGCCTCTCGGGTGGCGCCGCGGCTGCCGTACGTCTATCTGTTCCGCTGGTCGCGGTATCCGTGATCCACGAAAAACCGGGAATGTCGATGATGCGAACGATCGCGATCCTTCGTCTGCTTGTCGTCCTCCTGCTCGCGGCGTGCGCCTCGGCGGGGGAGGGGGGACGGTACTACGTTCGCTTTCGTGCGGACGCGCCCACGTCGCGGCACGTGCTGCCCTATCCCGCCGAGGCGGTGTGGGCGGCGCTGCCGCGCGCGTACGGCGAGATGCAGCTTCCCGCGGGGCCGGCCAGCCGCGGCAGCCTGGAGTTCACCACGCCGCAGCTGCGGGTGCAGGACCAGCTGTACGGCCGCGCCAACAGCGACTTCATCGACTGCGGCGTGGTGGACGGCGGGCGGCGGCTGGAGGACCACGGCGAGGTGATGCTGGCGATGATCACGCGCCTGGAGCCGGGCGAGGGCGGCACCGTGGTGCGCACGCAGGTGGACGCGTACGCGCGTCGCCGCGACGTGGCCAGCGATCCTGTTTCCTGCACCAGCAAGGGCGTGCTGGAAGAAGCCGTCGTGGCCGCGCTGCTCCGCCACCTGCAGGGCGCCTCCGCCGCGGGATGAGCGTGAATTGCGCGGCCCGCGCGAGCACACCGTCGCGCGGAAAAGCGGCGTCATGCTGGGGAAGGCGCCGCGCCAGACCTGCCTGTCCTGCGACTCGGGGCATTCCGCGGGTGCGGGTGTTGCCAAACCCGCAAGTCCAGCGGATTGGTTTCCTGAGGGAGCCGCCACGCAAGTCCATGTTGATGCACGATCTATGGCGGCGACCGAAGGATCTCGCCCGCGATGCCGGGACGCGGGGCCTTCGCAGGAAGGCGGCCTCCCAGGCGGCGCTGGGTAGATCCTTCGGTCGCGCCCAACCGGCTGCGAGCAAAGGAGTTCTGCGAGGGCGCTCTCTCGGGAAATCCAATGCCCTGGCGGAGGCACCCCCGGGTTTCGCAACACCCTCGGTTCGAGATCGCGAGGACGCTCCCTGAAACGAAAGACCCATTCGGGCGAGGGCCGTCGAGCGGGGCGTGGCACCTGCCCGGGCGAGTAGATTTCTCAGTCGGCGCCATGGGTTCCTGCACCGGCAGCGCTCACGCGGGCGCCTCCTTCGAAATGACAGTCCCGGCGCGAGCGACTTTCATCCGACAGGGTGCGCGCAGTGCCGAATGGCTCAGGATGACGTGATCGCGCCGGGCTGTGAGCACCATGGACAATTCGCCACATCCACAGACACTCTCAACCCAGTGAACCCGTGAAGCTGCCCCGCCACGCCGCCATCCTGGAGCTGGTCCGCACCCGCCGCATCGCGTCGCAGGAGGCGCTGCGCGAGGCGCTGCTGGAGCGCGGCATCGACGTGGCGCAGGCCACGCTCTCGCGCGACATTCGCGACCTGGGGCTGGTCAAGGCGCCCGACGAGCAGGGGGGCAGCTCGTACGTGATCCCCGCCGGCGGCGCGGAGACGGGGCCCAACCTGCAGCGCCTGCTCCCCGCGCTGTACGTGGGCGCGGACGGCGTGGGCAACCTGCTGATCCTCAAGACGCTGGTGGGCGGCGCGCAGCCCATCGCGGTGGCCATCGATTCCGAGGGGTGGCCGGAGATCGTGGGGACCATCGGCGGCGACGACACCATCCTCATCGTGCTGCGCAGCCCCGACCACCGCGAAAAGATCATCGCGCGCATCGAGGCCATCGCGGACCGGCGGGGGGAGTGAGTTTCTGAACGCAGAGTACGCGGAGGCAAACAGAGAGTACGCAGAGGACACCAGGAATCCTCGGCGTACTCTCTCTTCTACTCCGCGTACTCCGCGGTGCAGGGAGTCTGCGTCCACGCGCCGACCCTCCGCGTCCCGCGCCGGGCGGCCCTCGCCCTACCGGATGTGCCGGTCGCCCTCCCACGGGCGCGCGACGGGCTCCGCGCGGGGCGGAGGAGGCGCGGGGGCATTGTGCATCGCCAGCTCCGGGCGGAAGCCGCGCTCCGCCAGTGTCGTGGCGCGGCGCGGGAAGATGCGGCGGGAGATCGCCGGGGCGTAGCGCATTCCCACCGTCCCCATCAGCGACAGCACCAGCACCGCGCCCGCGATGGCCGCGCTCACCTGGCGCAGTCCCGCGGCGGCCGCGATCCCCGCCAGCAGCACGGAGAACTCGCCGCGCGGCACCAGCGTCAATCCCAGCGAGAGCGCCGCGCGGTCGGGATGGCCGGAAAGCTTTCCGATCCACCACCCCGCCCCCACCTTGGCCGCCGCACCCACGATCACGAGCAGCAGCGCCGCCACCCACACCTCGCCCAGCGCGTTCGGGTCCACCGACAGGCCGAAGGCCAGGAAGAAGACGGCGGCGAACAGCCCCTCCAGCGGAAGAAAGAGGCGCTGCACGCGCTCGCGGTGGTCCGTCTCCGAGAGCACCAGGCCAGCCAGGAAGGCGCCGATGGCCTCCGACAGCCCCGCCTCCATCGCCGCCCACGACAGCAGCAGCACCAGCGCACCGGCGGAGAGAAGGAAGACGTCGTCGCTCTCGATGTCGAACACGCGCTCCAGCAGGTGCCGCCCGAACACCGCCGCCGCCGTAACGACCCCCACGAAGAGCACGGCGCGGCCCATCCCCACCAGCACGGTGCCCGCGTCCGGCTGGTCCGCCAGCACGGCGCCGGACATCAGCGCCAGGAACAGCGCCATCGCCAGATCTTCGAACACCAGCACGCCCAGCGCCGACTCGGTCTCCGGGTTGGCGCTGCGCCGCATCTCGATGGTCGCCTTGGCGATGATGGCGCTGGACGAAACGTACAGCGCGCCGCCGAGCAGCAGCCCGCCCGTCCATCCCCACCCCAGCAGCAGCCCCAGGAGGAGCCCCGGCGGAAAGCAGACCAGCAGGTCCACCCCCCCGTCCCGGACGATGCGGCGGCGGTTGCGGAGCAGGGCGCCCAGCGAGAACTCCAGCCCCATGAAGAAGAGGAGGAGTACGACGCCCAGCGTGGCGAGCACCTCCACCAGGTGCTCGTCCAGCCGGGCGCCGCGAAGCGCCATCCCCATCAGGATGTACGCGGGGATCACGGACTGGCCGAGCACCCGCGCGCCCATCCCGGCGAGCGC
>DATABT010000678.1:0-4862 GCA_036259455.1 Longimicrobium sp.
CCCTGCTCGCCGAGCTCCACCAGCAGGTCGACGAGGTGCGCGTTCAGCGCGCGGCTCTGCCGGGGCCAGTCCTCCAGCTGCGTCGCCAGCAGGGCCGCGGCTTCGTCATGGCGATCCGGCTCTTCGTGCGCCACGCTGGCGATCACCCGCCCCGCCGCCACCCGCACCTCGTCGCTCCGCGCTTCATCGAAGAGCAGGAGCGTGGCGCCGGGGAACGCCGCCGCGCCGATCATCCCCAGCACTACCGGCACTTCGGCGAACACCCAGTCGCTGGCGATCTCGCGTTCCAGCAGCCGCAGCAGCGGCTCCGCGGCCTCGGCGGCGCGCAGCTGGCCCAGCGCGCGCCACGCGTGCACGGGCGCCCACACGCCCGGGCCGCGCGCCTCCGCCCCGTGCAGCGCGGGATCGGTGGCCATGCGGACCAGCGCGGGCACGTGGCGCGCCTCCAGCCCCAGGTTGCGGTAGTCCGGCCAGGTGCGGCGGCGCGCGGGCTCCGCGCCCAGCCTGAGCAGGCGGTCCACGGGCGGGAAATACGCCGGCGCGGCGGGAGTTGACTCTGCGTTCATGGGCGGCCAATCTTGCCCGGCGCGGCGGACGGTGCAAGGCGGGCCGCGCACGCGCCGGCGACCCACCTCCTACCATCCACGCACCTGGTGCACGCACGCCCCCGCAGCGTCGCCCTACCCGAACCCGTTTCCGCGGCCCCCCCGCCGGAGCCGGTCGCCGTGGGTTTTCCCTTCGAGTTCATTGTCCGGGGACCCCCCCGCTCCGCGAAGACCCGGAACAGGCCGGCGCTGCGCCAGTGGAAGAACGCGGTGGCCGACGCCGCCCTGCTCCGGTTTCCCGCGGATGCGGCGCTCGTCACGGAGAAGTTGCGGATGGTCGTCTCGTACTACCACGACGGCGCCGACGCGGGGCTGGACCTGGACAACATGCTCAAGCCCATCCGCGACGCGCTGAATGGGGTCGTCTACGAGGACGACAGCCAGATCGTGGTTTCGGCGTTCGGGGCAACGCCCATCGACGGGAGGTACCGGGTGAAGGGGATATCGACCGTGCTCGCCGAAGGATTCCGTGACGGTCTGGAGTTTCTGCACGTGGTGATCGAGCCTGCTCCCGATGACGGCGAGCTCCTGAAATGAACGGCACGCAGACGGCGGACGTGCTGGCCCAGGTCGCGCGGGAATACCGGGCGGACGGATATGACGTCGTGGTGCATCCGCGCCCGGCCATTCTCCCGGAGTTCCTGCGCGAGGTGCGCCCGGATCTCGTGGCGTTCCGGGACGATGGGAACGTGCTGGTGGAGATCGTGCACGGGCCGCCCCGGAACGAAGCGGCGGAGCTTTCGGAGCTTGCGCGACGCGTGCAGGAGCAACCCGGGTGGCGGTTCGACCTCGTCCACGTGCCGTCGCCGCGGGAACCCGCCGCCGCCCGGCAGGCCAGCCTGGGCGCGGAGGAAATCCGCCTGCAGTTGCAGGCCGTCCGCTCGATCGCCAGGGCGGGTTACGGGGCGGCGGCGCTGATGCTGAGCTGGTCGGCCGCCGAAGCGGCGCTGCGCCTGCTGGCGGACGAGCACTCCGTCCCCTACGAGCCGCACCGGCCCCGCGAGCTGGTGCGGGCGCTCACGGCGGCGGGGCTGCTGGACCAGCAGGACAACGACGCGCTGGTCCGGGGGTGGGAAGCCCGCAACCGGGCCGTCCACGGGTTCCGGACGGACGCCGGAGACGGCGCGTTCGTGTCCTACGTTCTCCAGCGCGCGGACGAGGCGCAGCGGCGGGGCTCAGCCAATCCGCTGTTCGCCGAACCTGCCGGGGATGCGCCGCTCGAGCTCGTCGTGGGTCGCGTCTACGATCGCAGAACGCTCCACGAACGGTTCGGCGGCAGCCGCCAGGGCGGGATCTCGCTCAGCAACGATTACCCCGTCATCCTGCTGTTCGCGGCGCACGAGGATCTGTCGGGCGAGGCTTTCCCGCCCGGCTCCGTCGCGTTTACCGGGGAAGGACAGGCCGGCGACATGCAGATGGTACGCGGCAACCGCGCCATCCTCGAACACCAGCAGACGGGGAGGGAACTGCACCTTTTCGAGTACGCTGGGCGCGGCAGGGTCAGGTACCGCGGCCAGTTCGAGTATGCCGGCCACGTGCAGACCGAAGGGCCCGACCGCGAGGGCGCACGGCGAACGATGATCACCTTTCAGCTCGCGCCGGTGGGAGACGCACGGTAGCCTTCGTTCTGGTCCAGGTCCCGGGCGCGCATCCGCGGGCCCGGCGGTGGTGCCGAAGCTCTCCACGGAGAGCATGTTGAGGTCGAGACGCAGCTTCTTCATGGGGTTCTCGTCGCGCAGGGGGTGGACAGGGGTGCGGCCGTGGAACGTCACGCGGCACCGATCCACGCTTTACGTCACGATGAGAGAACGGCGATCAGGAGCCGGATTGCTTCTTGTCCGGACAGAATCTCACGTGAGGTGACGGAAATCGTCCCCTGCGCGCCGATGCTGCCGCGGCTCGCCTGGCGCTTGGAATCTCCCTCCCGTCCATCCTCCGCTCCCTGCCCTCGCCGATCGATTCTGCGCCCGCGAATCGCGCAGCGCACATTGCGACGGCGCATCGTCAAATGCTACTTTTTTACCAGTTCTGCCCGCGTCGCAGACGCGCCCCCCGGACTGGAATCGCAGATGATGCCGAGAAGCCCGTTTCGATCCGCCGCCTTCCTGGCCGCGCTGCTCGCCGCGCCCGCGGCCGCCCAGCAGGCCCTCGCGCCGGCCGCCGCCTCGCGCACGGAGGTGCTGGAGCGCGGCGCCATGGACCCCGCCGTCTCGCCGGACGGGCGGCGGGTGGCGGTGAGCATCCTGGGCACCCTGTGGCTGGTGCCGGTGGAAGGCGGCGACGCGGTGCAGGTTACGCACGGCGGCGGCAACTGGGACACGAACCCGGCGTGGTCGCCCGACGGGCAGTTCCTGGCGTTCTCGCGCAACACGCGCAACAGCAGCATGCTGATGGAGCACAACCTGGCCACCGGCATCCCCCGCACGGTGCTGGAGGTGCAGGAGGGCGCGGTCACCCACATCGCCTACCATCCGCGCGGGACCGACCTGTTCTACACGCTGCTGCGCGGCCAGTACGACGCGCACGTGTGGCGTATCCCCCGCATCGGCGGCGGCGACGCGCGGCAGCTTACGCACACGCGGAACTGGCACGAATGGTCGTTCGCCCTGTCGCCGCGGGGGGACACGCTCTTTCTGGAGAGCGGGCGCTACGGCGGCGCGGACCTGTACCTGCTTTCGGTGGATTCGCTGCGGCCCGTGCGGCTGACGGAAACGCCGGAGCGCAACGAGTTCTCGGTGGCGTGGAGCGGCGACGGGCGCACCCGGATGTGGATCGTGGGGCAGAACGGGATGGACACGGTGATGGCGCGGACGGACGGCGCCGCGCCGCGGGCCGTCTACGCCAGCCCGTACGGCCAGAAGCAGCTTTCCATCGACCCGGCGGGCCGCTTTGCCGTGGTCGCGGACGGGCGCCGGCTGTTCCGCATCGACCTTGCCGGCGGCCCGGCGACGCCCATCCCCTTTCGCGCCGCGCTCCCCCTCCCGGCCCGGACGGACGGCGACCTGGCCATCACCCACGCGCGGGTGTGGACGGGCGTGGACGACCGGGTGATGGAGGACGCCACGGTGGAGGTGCGCGGCGGGCGCATCGTGCGCGTGCACCGCGGCGCGCCGGACCCCGCGCTCCCCGTGCTGGACGCGGGCGGAAAGACGCTCATCCCCGGCCTGGTGGACAACCACGCGCACTACTGGTTTCCCTTCCAGGGCGAGCGGTTCCTGGAGCGCGGCGTCACCTCCGTGCGCGACCCGGGCGCGGCCGTCAGCAGCAGCATGACCTACAAGGACGCCAACCGGCTGGGGGTGGTGATGGGGCCCACCATCTACACGGCCGGGCCGCTGATCGACGCCAGCGGCGGCTACCACCCCATGGTGGACGTGGCCATCGACGATCCGGCCGGCGCGCCCGCGCTGGTGCAGGCGCTCAAGGAGCAGGGCGTGGACCTGCTGAAGCTCTACTTCCTCCTCCATCCCGACGTCGTGCGCGCCGTCCTGGCCGAGGCGGACCGGCAGGGGCTCCCCGTGACCGGCCACATCGGCGTGCGCACCGGGCTGCGCGAGGCCATCGAGGCGGGGGTCGAGGGCTTCAGCCACATCCGCGTGTGGCGCGACGTGCTGCCGCTGGAGATGCAGCCGCAGGGCGAGGACGAGACGCTGGACCGCGAGCGCAATCCCATGGCGCGCATGCAGGCGGACTGGTCCCTCATCGACCCCGACGGCCCCGAACTGGGCGCGCTGCTGCGGATGATGGCCGACCGCGGCGTGGCGCTGGACCCCACCCTGACGGTGCAGCGCCTGGGCGACCGCGACCGCTCGCGCTTCAGCCTGGAGGACTTCGCCACCGCGTCGGAGACGTACCGGCGGATGGCCCGCTTCGTCCGCCGCGCGCACGAGACGGGGGTGATGCTGCTGGCGGGGACGGACGGCGGCAGCCTGAACGACGAGATGGAGGCGTACGTGGAGGCGGGGGTGCCCATTGTGGACGTGCTCCGCTCCGCCACCGTGAACGGCGCGCGCTGGCTGGGCCGCGAGGCGGAGTTCGGCACCATCCAGCCCGGCCGCCGCGCCGATCTGGTGCTCATCGACGGCAACCCGCTGCAGAACATCCGCGACGCCCGCAACGTAAGCGTGGTGGTGAAGGAAGGCCGGGTGGTGTTCCGGAAGTAGCGGGGCCCCTCCCCCCGGCCCGCCCCCCGGCCCTCCCTGTGCAACCGGGATGATGGTTGACAGAACAGCCCGGGATGATGGTTGACACTTCTCC
>DATABT010000679.1:0-7729 GCA_036259455.1 Longimicrobium sp.
CGCCGCCGCGCGCCCGCTCGGCGCGCGGACGGGGGCGCCGGTGCGGATGGCGCGCGGCGCGTTCGGCGGGGGGATGGAGGACGCCATCGGCGCGTGGCTGGCGGACGGGGAGCGGATCGAGACGGACGCGGGCACACTGACGGCCGTCGCCACGCCGGGACACGCGCCGGAGCACGTCTGCTTTCTGTGGACGGACGGCCCCGCGGAGCACGATCGCGCGCTGATCGCCGGCGACATGTTCATGGGCGGCGGCGACACCACGCTCGTCGCGCCGCCAGAGGGGAGCCTGACGGACTACCTGGCGTCGCTCGACCGGCTGGAGCGGCTGGGGCCACGCGTCATCCACCCCGCGCACGGGCCGCCGATCGCGGACGGGATGGAGGCCATCGGCCGCTACCGCGCCCACCGCGCCGAGCGCATCGAGCAGGTGGTCCGCGCGTTGCGGCACGGGCCCGCCACGCCGGGCGAGCTCATCGACCTCGTCTACGGGGCCGAGCTGCATCCCGGGCTCCGCGGCGCGGCGGAAGGCTCGCTGCGCGCCATCCTGGGCCACCTGTCCCACACCGGCCGCGTCCGCGCGTCCGGCGAGCGCCATCACCTGACCGAATCCTGAATGCCCCTCGACCGCACCGCGCTGGAGCAGGCGCTGGCCCGCATCCAGCCGCACGTGATCGACGCGCACCTGCGCTTTCTCTCCCACGAGTTGATGGAAGGCCGCGCGCCCGGCACCCGCGGCGGGGTGCTGGCGATGGAGTACATCCGCGCGCAGATGCAGCGCATCGGCCTGGATCCCGTCCGCGGCTCGTACCTGCAGGACGTGCCGATGGTGGGCCTCACCCCGCATCCCACGCTCTCCCTCCAGACGCCGCAGGGGGTGATGGAGCCGCGGTACGAGGAGGAGTACGTGCTGGAGGCCGGCGTCCCCGAGCCGCGGGTGGAGGTCGATGCCGATCTCGTCTTCGTGGGATACGGAACTGCCGCGGCGGAATACGAGTGGGACGACTTCAAGGGGACGGACGTGCGCGGCAAGGTGCTCCTCATCCGCGTCAACGATCCGGGGACGGAGGCCACGCCCGGCTTCTTCGGCGGCAGGGCGCTGACGTACTACGGGCGGTGGACGTACAAGTTCGAGGAGGCGTCGCGGCGTGGAGCGGCGGGGGCCCTGCTGATCCACACGGATGACTCCGCCGGCTACCCGTGGAGCGTGGTCCGCACCTCCAACACGGGAACGCAGTACGGGCTGGCCGGCGACCCCGAGTTCCCGCTGCGCGTGCGCGGGTGGATCTCCGAGTCCGTCGCGCGGGGGCTGCTGGCGCGCGCGGGGCATGATTTCGAGACGCTGATGGCGGATTCGGAGAGCCGCGGATTCCGCCCGCTGGCCACCGGAATCCGCGTCCGCGCGTCCGTCCAGAGCGAGGTGGAGCCGGTGCGCACCGCCAACGTCGCCGGGCTGCTGCCGGGGAGCGATCCGGCCCGGTCGGGCGAGCCCGTGGTGATGACCTCGCACTACGACCACCTGGGCGTGCGCGAGGGCGCCGACGGCGAGCGGCGCGTGCACCCCGGCGCGTACGACAACGCCAGCGGCGTCGCGCTGCTGCTCACGCTGGCGGAGGCGTGCGCGGCCATTCCCGTCCGCCCGCCGCGCCCCCTGCTCTTCGTCGCCACCACGGCGGAGGAGTCGGGGCTGATCGGATCGGAGTGGTACGCGCGCAACCCGCTCTTTCCCCTGGCGACGACGGCCGCGGCGCTGAACGTGGACGGCGCCAACCTGCAGGGACGCACCACGGACATCACCCCCATCGGCGCGGACCGCTCGTCGCTGGGAGACATCGTGCGCGCGGCGGCGGCAGAGGAGGGGATGCAGGTGGGGCCGGACCCGCATCCGGAGCAGGGTATCTTCTACCGCCAGGACCACTTTCCCCTGGCCCGCGCCGGCGTCCCCGCGCTGGCGATGGACCACGGGCTGACCTTCCAGGGGCGGCCGGAGGGGTGGGGGCAGCAGTGGTACGAGGCGTTCGTGACACGCCACTACCATCAGCCGTCAGATTCTTATTCGGAAGGATGGGACTACGGCGGCGCGCTGCAGCAGGGGCGGGTGATGCTGCGCACGGCGCTGTCCGTGGCGTGGCAAGACGGGCTTCCCGCGTGGCTGCCGAACGCCGGTTTCACGCGGCGGTAGGGCGGTCGCGCACCTCCGCGGACGCCCCGTGCGCGGGGAGGGAACCCCGCGCGCGGCGGCGGGTCTGACGGCAACGTCGGGCGCGGCACGGTGCGTGCGGCGACCCGGCCGGTTTATGCCCGGGCTCCCGGGCGATTCTCTGGAGCCAGCTTGTGACCGTCGTGTCTGCAATGGTGGAGCTGAACCGCCATGCGGCCCTGGAGGCGCTCGCCGACGGGTTCTGCATGGCGGATGCGGCCTATCGCGTCACCTACTGGAACGCCGCCGCGGAGCGCCTCTTTGGCGTGGACCGCGCCGACGCGCTGGGCCGCGCCCTGTGGAGCGTGGTCCCGGGCGCGTCGGACCCGCAGGTGCGCGAGCGGCTGGCGCGCGTGCACGACCACGGCGTGGTGCTGAACCTCACCGTGCTCAGCGACCGCGAGCTGTTCGCGCGCCACCTGGCCGTGCACGCCTCGCCCATGGACGACGGCGGCATCGCCCTGCACTTCCGCGACAGCACGGGCGAGCAGCGGCTCGCGGACCAGTACGAGCAGCTGCTGGAGTCCATCCGCGACGGCTTCATCGCCGTGGACCGCGAGTGGCGCATTCTGTACGTGAACCGCGCGGCGGAGGTGCTGGTCTCGCTGCGGCGCGAACGCGCGGCGGGGATGGACCTGTGGGAGCTGCTGCCGCCGGAGCCCGCGTACCTGGGCCAGGCCATCCGCGCCACCATGGTGGACCGCGAGCCGCGCCACCTGTCCGCGCTCTATCCGCAGGGCCCCGTCTTTCGCGACCGCTGCTTCGACGTCTCCATCCACCCGCTGCCCGACGGCGGGGTGTCGATGCTGTTCGAGGACGTGACGGAGCGCATTACCCGCGAACGGGAGCTGGCGCGCCTGGCGGCGGAGGCGGAGGAGGCCAGCCGCGCCAAGAGCCGCTTTTTCGCGGCGGTGAGCCACGAGCTGCGCACGCCGCTGAACGCCATCGTGGGCTACACGCACCTGCTGGCCACGCAGACGTACGGCGACGTTCCCGCCGGCGCGGCGCGGGCCAGCGAGCGCGCCTGCGTGTGCGCGGAGCACCTGGCGCACCTGGTGGACGACGTGCTGCTGCTGACCACGGTGGAGATCGACCGGCTCCCCATCTTTCAGTCGCCCGTGGCCCTGGCGGAGTTCCTGCCCGGCGCGCTGAACCACCTGGCGCAGCAGGCCGAGGCCAAGCGGCTGGATTTTCGCCTGGACATCGCGGACGGACTGCCGGAGGTGGAGACGGACCCGGAGCGGCTGCGGCAGGTGGTGACGGCGGTGGTCAGCAACGCCATCAAGTTCACGCCGCGTGGGGTCGTCCACGTGCGGGCGGGGGTGGCGGAGGGGGGCGGATGGATGGAGATCGCCGTGCGCGATTCCGGCCCCGGCGTGCCCCCCGAGGAGCGCGAGCGCATCTTTCACCCCTTCGAGCAGCTGGGCGAGGAGGCGCGCTCCGACTCGCTGAACCGCGGCACCGGCCTGGGCCTGACCATCGCGCGCCAGCTGGCTCGCCGTCTGAACGGCGACATCATCCTCCGCGCCCCCGACGGCGGCGGCGCCGAGTTCGTCGTGCGGCTGCCTCTGTAGGGCCCGCCCCCCGTCCCCCGCCCCCCGTCCCCCTCCCCGCTCGTTCCTCGCGGAGAGGGGGAGACCGTCGAGTTCGTGGGCCGGCTCACACCGGGGCGTTTGAACCCGAAACCGCGGCTGGAACGCCACCGGCGCGCCATAGAATTCTCCACGCTCCGCGAGGACGCGCGGGGAGGGCCCCCCGCGGGGCGCATCTCCATGCCCGCCCATCTGGAAACCCGCCGCTCCGGCGCGTATCTTCACGCGGTTCCCGAACGTTCGATCACCCGCGGTCTGGCCTGATGCTGCGCCTTCACGAGTACGCATACCACCGCCCCGGCACGCTGGACGAAGCCGTCGCCTTTCTGCGCGAGCACGAGGACGCCATGCCCATCGCGGGCGGCACGGACCTCATGCCGAACATGAAGCACCGGCTGTTCACGCCGCGGCACCTGGTGGCGCTCAAGGGCGTGCCCGAGCTGCACGGCGTCTGGCCGGCGGACGCGGAGGGGAACCCGGCGGACGAGGGATCGCCGGCCGCCACGCAGGTGGTGATCGGCGCGTGCACCACGCTCACGCAGGTGGCCCGCAACCCGCTGGTGCGGCGCACGATGCCGTCGCTGGCCGAGGCGGCGGGAAAGGTGGCCGGTCCGCAGATCCGCAACCAGGGGACGATCGGCGGAAACCTGTGCCTGGACACGCGCTGCACCTACTACAACCAGTCGCTGTTCTGGCGGCAGGCGCTGGGCTTCTGCCTCAAGAAGGACGGCGACGTCTGCCACGTGACCCGTACGGGAAAGAAGTGCGTGGCCGCGCACTCGGCGGACACGGTGCCGGCGCTCATCACGCTGGGCGCGTCGGTGGACCTGGTTTCGGCGGACGGCGCACGGACCGTGGGAGTGGACTCGTTCTTCGTGGCCGACGGCATGTGGAACACCGTGCGCCGCCGCGACGAGCTGGTGGCGCGCGTCCGCATCCCCATCCCCGACCCGGCGGTGCGGACGGCGTACGTGAAGGTGCGGCAGCGCAACTCCATCGACTTTCCGCTTCTGTCGATCGCCGCCGCCGCGGAGCTGGCGCCGGACGAGACGGTGCGCCGCATCTCCGTCGTCGTGTCGGCGCTGGGGTCGCGGCCGCGCGTGGTGACGGGGCTGGAGAAGATCGCGGCCGGGCAGCGGATGGGCGACGTGGTGGAGGCGGTGGCGCAGCAGGCGTACAAGCAGTGTCATCCGCTGGAGAACATCATCGTGGATCCCGACTGGCGCCGGGCGATGGTCCCCGTCTACGTGCGCCGCGCGCTGCAGGAGATGATCCCCACCCGCGCTCTGGCGGCCTGATCCGACGGTCCGTCGCGCGCCCCCGCTCCACGGGTTGGGGTCCCCACGGGCGTGGCGGGTTTCGCCGCACACCCCACCCCACGGGCTGAAGCCCGCGGCGATGACGGCCAGAAGCCCCGCCCCGGGCTCGCGGAGCTCGCCCGGCGGGGCTTCGACAGCAAGAGGGGTCAGCGGAGGGTGCAGGACTCGGCCCGCCCTTTCATCCCTTCACCCCTTCACCCGCTCACCTCACTTTCCGCGAAGCGCCGCGACGAGCTCCTGCTTGTCCATCTTGCTGCGGCCGGGGATCTTCTTTTCTTTCGCGATGTTGTACAGCTCGTCGCGGGTACGCGCCTCGTAGCCCTTGTTGGGGTTGCCGGTGCCCTGCGTGTGCTTGTTGGGCGTGCGGCCTTCCTGCCGGCGGTTCTTGTTGACGGTGCGCGCGGCGATCTCCTGCGCCCGGCCCTCGTCCATCCCGCGGTCCAGGGAGCTTTCCTTGATCGCCTCGTACATGTCCTCGTCGTGCTTGCTCCACCCCTTCGGCATGGCGTCCTCCGTGTCTGGTGTGCCCCGCGGCCCCGCGTGAGGCAAAAACCGGCCCAGTCCCACGATTTCGCTGATACGTCGGCCGTTCTCATCACCCTGCCGTCCTCTTCGTGGCGCGCACGGGGACGCACGCCCAGGGAGATCCGCCCCTGAATCCCGCCCCGTCTTTACTTGATGCGGCGCCACCCATTACATTCCCTGCCCGCTACACGCACGTCCTTCCGCCGTACGTTTCCTGCCCCACACCGAATGAGGCCGTTCCGCGGGTTCCGGCGAGCGCTGACGCTCGCGGTCTGTCTGCTGCCGATCCGGGTCCCGGCGCCCGCCGCGGCGCAGGTGCGCGCGTACCAGCTCACCAGCGACAACGACGCGTACAACTTCTGGATCCCCATGGACGTGCGGCCCGACTACGAGTACAGCAACGGGCTGCGGCTGGCGGTGGAGATGGAGGGCGCGGCGCTGTGGAAGGGGCTCTCGTCCACGCTGGCGCCCTGCGCGGCGGGGACGGTGCAGGCGGACGCGGAGGCCGGCTGCGCCTCCACCACCTGGGAGGTGGGGCACCGGCTGTACGGCCCGCGCAAGGACAGCTACGAGCCGGTGAACGGCCAGCGTCCCTACGCCGGCTGGCTCTACGCCGCCGCGACCGGACGGGTGGTGGATGGAAGGACGCGCCACACCGTCGCGCTGGAGGCCGGCGTCACCGGCGACCCCTCGCTGGGCGAGCGGGTGATGGAGGCGTACCACGACATCGCCGGCTTCTGGGAGCCGGTGGGCTGGCGGCACCAGCTGGCGTTCGAGCCGGCCATGGCGATACGCTACGAGGTGGAGCAGCGCGTGGCGGAGGGCCGCATCGGCGGGGTGCGCGCGGCGGACGTGGTGGGGGAGGCGGGCGCCTCGGCGGGGAACCTGCGCACGGGGATGCATGCCGGCGCGCGTGCCCGGGCGGGATATCGCCTGGCGCATCCGTGGGCCGCGCGGGCGCGGCGCGGCGTGTCGGCGTACGCGCTGGCGGGCGCGCGCGGGGAGGTGGTCGTCCACGACCTGTTCCTGGACGGCAACACGTTCGGCGGCGACTCGCGGGTCTCTCGCGAGCTGCTGGTGGCGGAGACCACGTGGGGCGTGGGGCTTTCCGCGCACCGCTTCTCCATCGAGTACCGCGTGCAGCGGCGCTCGCGGTCGTACCAGGAAGAGCCGGGCGGGCATCCGTACAGCACCATCGAGATCACCTGGCGGCGCTAGGCCGCCGTCCGTTTCCCGGGGCGACGCGAAACACGACGCGCCCCATCGGCGTACTAGGCGCCGTCTCCACAATGCACCCGAGTCTCACGGAGCCATGAGAACCTCCAATCCGTCGCTGAACTCCAAGACCTTCGAGCGGGCCGCGCCGGGCGCGGGCGTAATGACCATCGAGGGCACGGTCAACAAGGTGGGCATCCTGCTGTTGCTGATGGTGCTGCCCGCCTCGTACATGTGGAGCAGGGTCCTCAGCGCGTGGGAGCCGTCGGCCGCCCTGGGCCCGGCCATGCTGGGGCTGCTGGGCGCCTTCATCTTCGCGCTGATCACCATCTTCAAGAAGACGTGGGCGCCCGTCACCGCGCCGATCTACGCGGTGCTGGAGGGCCTGTTCCTGGGCGGCATTTCGGCGGTGTTCGAGGCGCAGTTCCCGGGGATCGCCATGCAGGCGATCGCGCTGACCATGGGCACGCTGTTCACCCTGCTGCTGGCGTACCGCTCCGGGCTCATCAAGGCGACGGAGAACTTCAAGCTGGGCGTGGTGGCGGCCACCGGCGGCATCGCGCTGCTGTACCTGGTGAACATAGTGATGGGGATGTTCTTCGGCACGCGCATGGCCTTCATCCACGAGGGCGGCACGGTCGGCATCCTCTTCAGCCTTTTCGTGGTGGTGATCGCGGCGCTGAACCTGGTGCTGGACTTCGACTTCATCGAGAACGGGGCGGAGATGGGCGCGCCCAAGTACATGGAGTGGTACGCGGCCTTCGGCCTGATGGTGACGCTGGTGTGGCTGTACCTGGAGATCCTGCGCCTGCTGGCCAAGCTCCAGAGCCGCGACTGATCTTCCGCTTCGGTGGATGGAAAGGGCGGGCTCCCCGCGCGGG
>DATABT010000680.1:0-5783 GCA_036259455.1 Longimicrobium sp.
CCGCGTAGTCGTGGTCGGGGCGGGCGCGGGAACCGGAGCGCGCACCACCACGCGCGGCTCGGTCCGCGGGGCGGCTGCGCGGCGCGGGGGAATCGTCCCACTCGCTGGTGCCGCGGGCGGGACGGCGCGGCGCGGCCGGACGCTCGTCATCCCACTCGTTCAGGCTGCGGGCGTCGTCGCGCGGACGTTTGGGCGGGGCGTGCAGGTCGGCGGGGCGGCCGCGCTGCTCCTGGCCGGGACGCCGCTTCTTGCCGCGGTCCGCGGCGTCGAAGTGCGGACTCGCGGGCTTTGCGCCAGCGCGCGCCCCCGAGCGCTTCGGAGTCGCGTCGCCATCCCCGAAGCGGGAGCCGGCACCGGACTTCGCGGCACCGCGCGCGGGCCTGGCATCCGCGTCCGCGGACGCCTTGCCGCGGGGGCGGCGCTCGCCGTCGGCCGTGGCGGCGCGGGCGGCAGCGGACTTCGCGCCGGCCTTGCTACGGGGCCTGGCGGAGTCCGCGTCGTCCGCGTCGCGCGCCTTCTTCTTCGGCGGCCGGCGGACGTGAGACAGCTCTTCGGGCTGGACGACGCGGTACTTGCCCTTGGGCAGCTCGCCCAGCTCGATCGGGCCGAAGCGGCGGCGGACCAGGCGCGTGACCTCGTGGCCCAGCGCGGCAAGCATCCGCCGCACCTCGCGCTTCTTTCCCTCGCGCAGCACCAGCTTCAGGCGCGAAAGGCCGTTCCCCGCGGGGCCCATCAGCCTGGCGCTTTCCGCCTGCGCCACGGCGCCGTCATCCAGCTCCACGCCCTCCACCAGCTGCCGCAGCGCCGCGTCCGACGGCTTGCCCGTGGCGACGACGTCGTACTCCTTGGTGATGCCGAAGGACGGGTGGAGAAAGCGGTTGGCCAGCTCGCCGTCGTTGGTCAGCAGCAGCAGCCCCTCGCTGTCGCGGTCCAGCCGGCCCACGTGAAAGAGGCCGTGGTACTTCTCCGGCAGCAGGTCGTAGACGGTGCGGCGGCCGTAGGGGTCGATGCGCGTCGTCACGTACCCCTTGGGCTTGTGCAGCGCCAGCCAGGTGGTCGGCGCCACCTTCACCTCTTCGCCGTCCACCTCCACGCGGTCCACGCCGGGCACGACGGTAAGCCCCATCGCCGTGACGGTTTCCCCGTTCACCGCGATGCGGCCGTGCGTGATCATCTCCTCCGCCGCGCGCCGCGAGGCGATTCCAGACCGCGCCAGGAACGCCTGGAGCCGGACCGGCTCACCCCGCTTGAGAAACCCCGGCTGCCGTGCCATCTGCCTCTTCCTTGCGTTGCTCCCGCCGCGCCAGCACCACGGGCAGCTCCTCGCTGCGCGGCAGGTCGTCCAGGCTGCGGAAGCCAAAGTGCTGCAAAAAGAACTGCGTCGTTCCGTAGAGGAGCGGCCGCCCCAGCCCCTCCCCGCGCCCCACCACCTCGATCAGCCCGCGTTCCTGCAGCGTCTTGAGCACGCCGCCGCTCCCCACGCCGCGAATCTCCTCCACCTCCGCGCGGCCCACGGGCTGGCGGTAGGCAAGAATGGCCAGCGTCTCCAGCGCCGGCCCGCTCAGCCGCTGCGCGCCGGGCACGGAGTCGAAGCGCTCCAGCACGGGCGCGAACTCCGGCCGCGTGAGCAGCTGGTAGCCGCCGCCCACCTCGTAGACGGTGAAGGCGCGCGCGTCGCGGTCGTACTCCGCCCGCAGCTCCGCGATGGCCGCCTCCACCCGCTCCTCGTCCAGCGCCTCGTCCGCGCGCGCCAGGTCCGCCGGCGACAGCGGGCTCTCGCTGGCGAAGAGCAGCGCCTCGATCACCCGGCTCGCGCGGATCATGCCGCCTCGTCCTGCCTGGCGCGGTAGATCCAGAGGCTGGAAAAGGGCGACGCCTGCCGCACGCGCACCATGCTGCGCTTGGCCAGCTCCAGCGACGCGAGCAGCGTGGTGACGGCGTGAATGCGCGTGCCCCACGGCGCCACCAGGTGCGCGAACTCCACCCGCCGCGCCCGCTCCAGCGCCGCCATGATCTCGTGGATCTTGTCGTCCATCTTCACCTCGCGCCCGCGCACGTGGTGAATGATTTCCGGCGCGTTCAATCGCTCCATGAGCGCGGAGAGCGCCGTCTGCACCTCGTCCCACGTAGTCTCGAGCGGGAGATCGGCCAGTTTCGGCGCCGGCCGCACCTCCACGAATCCGCGCGCGTACAGCCGCGAGCGCTCGCGCTCCGCCCGCTCGAAGAGCCGCGCCGCCTCGCGAAAGTGCTCGTACTCCAGCAGGCGGCGCACCAGGTCGGCGCGCGGGTCGTCGCCGTCTTCCTCGTCGCCGCGGCGGGGAAACAGCATCTGGGCCTTGATGCGCACCAGCGTGGCCGCCATCTCCAGGAACTCCCCCGCGCGCTCCAGCTCCAGCCGCCGCAGGTCGCGGATGGCGGCCAGGAACTGCTGCGTGATGCGCGCGATGGGAATGTCGAAGATGTCGACGTCCTGGTTGCGGATCAGGTGCAGCAGCAGGTCCAGCGGGCCGTGAAAGCGGTCCAGGTCCACGTCGAACAGGTCCGCCTGTACGCCCGCGGCCGCGGGATCCGCCTGCACGGCTACGCCGGGGGAGCGAAGACGCCGGCCACGGTCAGGATCACCGCCATCATGGCGCCGATGATGGGTCTGAGCAGCGCGAACCCTCCCAGCATCAGAAAGCCCAGGACGATGAACATCCCGTACATTCCCAGTGCCCGGTACCGCGCGCCCAGCTCCGGGGGAAGCAGGTAGTAGAAGACGTGCGAACCGTCCAGCGGCGGAATGGGAACCAGGTTGAAGACCAGCAGCACCAGGTTGATGATCACCCCGTACTGGAACATCGACAGCATGGGCGCCCACCAGGCGTCCTGGGCCGGCATGGCGCGCTGCAACCACAGCACGGCCACCAGCAGCAGCGCGAAGACAAAGGCCAGGATCAGGTTGGCGGTCACCCCCGCCAGCGACACCAGGATGTCGCCCTTCTTGTAGTTGCGAAAGTTGCGCGGGTTCACGGGAACCGGCCTTGCCCACCCCAGAATGAACCCCGTTCCGGACAGCGCCAGCAGCCCCGGCACCAGCAGGCTGCCGATGGGGTCGATGTGCGGAACGGGGTTGAAGGTGAGCCGGCCCAGCATGAGTGCCGTCTGGTCACCCTGCTTCAGCGCCACCCAGCCGTGCGCCACCTCGTGCACGACGATGCTGAAGATGAGGACCGGAAGCGTAAGCAGCAGGAGTTCAAGGTTCATGCGCGCAAGCTAGGCGGGGCGCCCCCTCTTTGTCAAAGCCGCCACAGGCGGGGGCCAGGGTTGACAGACGCGGTGGATGGGGATAGAATTCGGCTTCCTGTTTTTTGGACGAAACCGAGTTCACGGCGCCCCGCGCGCCGGTCAGTTGGAGAGACAGCCTTGCCGAACGTAAAGTCCGCCGAAAAGCGGATGCGGACCAGCGCGGTCCGCGCCGAGCGCAACCGCCAGTTCCGGTCCAAGATGCGCACCGCGCTCAAGAAGGTGCGCAGCGCCGACAACGCCGAGACGGGTGCCGCCGCGTTCCGCGAGGCCGCGTCGCTGCTCGATCGCGCCGCGCGCAAGCGGATCATCCATCCCAACAAGGCCGCGCGCGCCAAGAGCCGCCTGAACGCGAAGATCGCCGCCCTCGGCTGATCCGCGCGACAGCAAGGCACCCCGATGCCCCGCCGACCCCTGCGTCGGCGGGGTTTTCGTGTTGTTGCCTGCGGTCGTCCGCCGTGGCGGCATGAGTTACACACACCCATCGCCGCATTGGCCGGCGAACACCTCGCCCTCCCCTGTGACGCAACCATGGTCCCGACAATGGGTTGGGAGGCATCCCGCACCCATTCATCGGAACACTCGTCGTGCGGTGTCCCGTCCGCCGATGTCATCGTTGACGCGGGCGAGGCGCCGAAGCAAGCTCCGTGGGCGCGACGGCGGATCTCTCTCCTCCAGCTTTTTCTGGCCTGTTCGGGTATTGCCGTTTACCTTGGGGCGTGCAGTGCGGCAGCATCGACCAACCCCTTTCATGGAGGATGGAGATGAAGAAGCTGAAGCTGGACGACCTGGCCGTGGAGAGCTTCGACACCACGGCGGATGCGGGCGCGGAGCGCGGTACCGTGCACGGCGAGCAGGCGCCGTGCACCTGCTACACCAACTGCACCTGCCCGCAGTGCCCCACCTGCGGCTACGCCTCGTGCATGACCGACTGCAACACCTGCGCGGAAAGCTGTTGGGGCACCTGCGACGGCTCGTGCCAGTGGGGCACCTGCTGGGGCCAGGACACGTGCGGCGGGCGCGACACCTGCTGGGACAGCTGCGACGGCGTCTGCGGCACGTACTTCTGCGTCTGACCTCACGCCGGACAGGGGATGAAGCAGGGACGCGGAGAGGGTCTCTCCGCGTCCCCTTTTCCTTGTGGCTCGGCGCCAACCGGTCCCGCGCCAGCGCAGGTCGGCCCCGCGGGCAACCGCTCATCCCGTCACGATCGCCGCTGCTACCGGGCCGCGCCTATGTTGCGCTCCGCGGTATGGCACCAGGCCACATCC
This sequence comes from Longimicrobium sp., assembly GCA_036259455.1. Classification (GTDB taxonomy): domain Bacteria; phylum Gemmatimonadota; class Gemmatimonadetes; order Longimicrobiales; family Longimicrobiaceae; genus Longimicrobium. The sequence continues at coordinate 4,557 of DATABT010000680.1, forward strand.
TTCACGCGGAGCGGAACGATGAACAAGCTCAAGCTGGAAGACCTGGCCGTGGAGAGCTTCGACACCACGGCGAACACGGACGCGGAGCGCGGCACCGTTCACGGCGAGCAGGCGCCGTGCACCTGCTGGACCAACTGCACCTGCCCCAACTGTCCCACCTGCGGCTGGGTCTCGTGCCAGACCAACTGCAACACCTGCGACGCCACCTGCGGCGGCAACAACACCTGCTGGGACAGCTGCGACGGCATCTGCGGCTCGTACTTCTGCACGGACTGAGGCGGCTGGAGGCCGGCATCCCCGCGATGCCGGCCTCCGGATAGTGGCCCATTTCAGCCGCGGAATGCACTTCATGTTTTGTGGCGCCAGATGAAAGCGGGGCATAGATTGCCCTCCGGCGCTCGGCCACCCGTCCGCGCACCGGGCGGGGACGGCGGACGGAGTGGGCGATCCCGGTCCCTGCCATCTCCGGAGGACGGCCATGAACAAGCTGAAATTGCAAGACCTCGCGGTGGAGAGCTTCGACACCACGGCCGCGGAGGACAGCCGCGGCACCGTCGTCGCCGAGCAGTGCACCTGCCCCACCAACTGCACCTGTCCCGGGTGCCCGAGCTGCGATCCGTCGTACTGCGACACCGCGTGCCAGACGTGTCCCTACAGCTGCTACGGCAGCTGCGATGGCTCCTGCGACCCCACCTGCATCGGCTACGCAACCTGCAGCTGGAACACCAACTGCGAGGCCTGACGGCCCATCCGCCGAAAGCCCGCCGCGCCGGCGGGCTTTCGCGCCTCAGGACCGGGCGCCGCGATGGGCCGGAACAGCGGAGAACGGCAGGACCGGCGCGGCGAACAGCCCGCCCACCGCGCCGATCCAGATCGTCGCCGCCGACCGCCCCTCTTTTCTCCGTTGCTCTGTTGCTCCGTGTGATATGACATTTCCGCTTCCGCCCTTCTGGACGCTCCTGAGGACGCGGTAGAAAAAGCTCTGCTCCGTTGACTCTGCTGACTCCGTGCGAGGCCCGATCCCTGGAGCCCGGCCAGACGCAAAAGCCCGCCGGAATCACCGGCGGGCTTCGCGTTCACACCCTGCGCATCAGCCTTACAGCTCGGAGCCGCAGATCTCGCAGTACCAGGAATGCGGCTCGTTGATGGCGCCGCACTCCTTGCAAAGCAGCGGCTCCGCGCGTGCCGCGCCACCCGCCGAAGCGGCGGCCGGAGGCGGCGTGGCGG
>DATABT010000681.1:0-5962 GCA_036259455.1 Longimicrobium sp.
CGTCCGGCCGGAACAGGCGCTGCACCTGCGCCAGGGCCCGCGGGTGCACGATGAAGTCGCCCGGCGGCACGGCGCCGTCGGCGCTCTCCACGGGCAGCGTCATCTTGGCCAGGCGGTGGCCATTGGTGGCCACCATCCGCATCTCCCCCTCGCCCAGCTGCCAGAGCACGCCGTTCAGGATGGGCCGCGTCTCTTCGGTAGAGGCCGCGAAGGAGACGTGGGTGATGAGCCGCTGCAGGTCCTGCCCGGTCACCCTCCAGCTCTCGGCAAAGTCCACCCTGGGAAAGGCGGGGAACTCGTCGCGGGGCAGCCCGTTCAGCCGGTACCGCGTGCGGCCGCTGCTGATCTGGATGGCGTCGCCCTGGGTGTTGAACTCCACGGCGCCCGGCAGCTCGCGGGCAATCTCCTGCAGTTTCTTGGCGGGCGCGGTGATGGCGCCGGCTTCCGAGACGTCCGCGGCCACGCGCACCGAGACCGCCGTGTCCAGGTCGGTGCCGCTCATCCGTACGGCGCCGTCCTCGGCCTCGATGAGGATGTTGGAGAGCACGGGCAGCGTGGTGCGCGACGGAATGCTCCCCGCCACCGCCCCCAGCCCCTGCTGCAGGTTCTCACGCGTGATCGTGAATCGCATACGGTTCTGTTCCGCGTCTCGCCTGGTGGTGACCCGGTTCTCCACGGGGAACGGTACTTTCACCCATAGAGATATACAAATCAGTAATAACAGTAGAGGGTGTGGGAACGTGGAGAGCTCCTCGTCCGACCCTCGTCAACCGCTTGTCCCGCACCCACCTGCGCCCATCCGTCCCCGTGTGGAGAACCGGTGTGGGAAACCGGTGTTCTCCCCAGCCCGTCCACGTTCCCACAGCGCGCGGAGGAAGTCCACAACTTCTCCCCACGCTGTCCACACCGGTTGTCCACGCCGTTCCCGGACGCATGTACGGGGTTCGTGGAACGCTGTCAAGCGCTGTTCCCTTCGTTCCTTTCCGCGGGGGACGGCGACCGGCACGCTCTCGATGGCGCACGCGAGGCCCGAAGCGCCGCGGCCGGCGGTTGAACTCGCGTCTGGAACGGTCACGAAGTCCGCCTGCGCGGACGCGGCGAATTCATTCGCTCCTGGAGCGGACCCGCACCACCCCCGGTGCGTTCAACGCGCGTCGCATCGCTCTCGGCGCATCGAGACGCCCTTCCCTCACCATCGCCCATGGATGTGCGCTGCCGACGCGTGAGGCTTCCAATCCAGCTCGTCCACGCCGCGCCGTCTGATCCGCCCGTGCCTTCGCACCCCGTACCCCCCGTACCGCCGTTACGCCCGCAACGAATCCCGCAGCTCGCCCACACGCCGGCGGAAGGCGGCGTCCTCGGCCATGTCCTCCTCCACCTTGGCGATGGAGTGGATCACGGTAGAGTGGTCGCGACCGCCGAACAGCTTGCCGATCTCCACCAGCGCCAGGTTGAACATCTCCTTGATCAGGTACATCGCCACCTGTCGCGGGATGGTCAGGTCCTTGGTGCGCTTCTTGGACTGCAGCGCGTCGGACGTGGTGCCCCAGGCCTCGGCCACCTTGTCGCGCACCCGGGCCGGCGTGAGGCCGCCCGGCTGCCCGCCGCCGCCCTCGCCGCCGACCGTGCCCCCGCCCAGCGCCTCGCGCGCCAGGTTCAGGTCAATGGGCCGCCGGGTGAGCGACGAGTAGGCAAGCAGCTTGATCATCGCCCCCTCGATCTCGCGCACGGACGAGGTGCGGTTGCGGGCGATGAAGGTGAGCACCTCGTCCGCGTCGTGAATCTCCAGCCGGTCCTCTTCCACCTTGCGGCGCAGGATGGCCACGCGCGTCTCGAAGTCGGGCGGCTTGATGTCGGCCACCATCCCCCACTCGAAGCGCGAGACCAGCCGGTCCTCGAGTCCCGTGGCGCTGGGCGGACGGTCGCTGGTGAGCACGATCTGCCGCTGGCCGTCGTGCAGCGCGTTGAAGGTGTGAAAGAACTCCTCCTGCGTGCGCTCCTTGCCCTCCAGGAACTGGATGTCGTCCACCAGCAGCAGGTCGCAGGCGCGGTACTGGCGCCGGAACTCGGCCATGGAGCCGTCCTGGATGGCGCTCACCAGCTCGTTGGTAAAGCGCTCGGACGAGAGGTACATCACCCGCTTGGACGGGTCGCGCTCCAGCATGGCGTGCCCGATGGCGTGCATCAGGTGCGTCTTGCCCAGCCCCACGCCCCCGTAGATGAAGAGCGGGTTGTACAGGCGCGCGGGCGACTCGGCCACGCCGTGCGCGGCGGCGGCGGCCAGCTGGTTGTTGTTGCCGACGACGAAGCGGTCGAAGATGTACCGCGGGTTCAGGGGCGCCAGCTGGGGGCGCGCCTCACCGGCGTGAGCGCCGGTGTGCACCGCCGGCGCGCTCTCCATGCGCGATGGGGCAGCCGGGGGTGGAGGGGGGGCGAGTTCGATGGCGGGCACGGACGCGACCTTGCCGTTTCCCTGGAACTGGACGGACAGAGTGAAGCGCCGGCCGAAGAGGTGCTCACCAATGCTGGTGAGCAGACCGGCGTACTTGTCCTCCACCCAGTCCACGGCGAACGGGTTGGGAGTGGAGACCACGAGCAGGTCGTTGGAGACGGCTACCGCCTGCGTGGGAGCCAGCCAGGTGCGGAACGCCTGCTCGGGTAGCGCGGTTTTGGCACTCTCCAGGATGCGCGACCAGATTTCCGCGGCGGTTAGCTCCATCAACCAGCTCAGGCAGCAAGACGGCAGGACCCTTGTAGACGGCACCCGGCAACGTAGAAACGGGGTGTGGAAAAGTCAAGAAAGCCCCGTAAGTGCTTGCATTTAGTCGGCTTTCAAAAGCCCTTGCGCAACGGCGAGAGCGTGCTCACGGATTTCGCGTCCTGCGGATGTGGCAGAGGTCCGAAGTTGACCCGAACACACCCGCCCGGACGTTCCATGGATCGTCCAAGCCCGCACCTTTCACGGACGCGCTGCTCCCCGGCCTCGCAGCAGCGAGTCCCGGGATTTCCGGCGATTGCGCAGGCAAGATGTCACCCGTTGGATCTGCCCCCGCGTCCGCCCGCCGGGAGCGAATGAGTTGCCGCTGGAAAATCGCGAAGTCCGCCTTCGCGGCGCCTTCGCGGACTGCGACCCGGCCGGGCCCGGTGCGCGGGCACATGCGGTCACGGAGCCCCGCGAGGCTCGCGCGGGCTTCCCGCTGTTCAGCCGCGGATTCATCCCCGCCCGCGACGACTCCGGGAAACGCGCTCCCCACCGTTGACGAAACCGGGAGGGGTGGCTAGATTCATTGTCTTTGCCGCGACCGCAAGGCCGCCTTGAAGCCAAGAGCGCAGCACCCTGAAGGGTTAGACCGATGAAGCCGAGTTATCGTCCGCGCAACCGCAAGCGGATCAACAAGCATGGGTTCCGCGCCCGTATGGCCACCAAGGGTGGCCGCGCGGTGCTGAACAACCGCCGCCGCAAGGGCCGGCACAAGATCGCCGTCACGGTTCCCAGCAAGTACTGACCGGCGGCCGCCGCGCCGTGATGCCTGAGGGCGGCGGCGCGCGGGACGGGTTCGGCCTGCCACGGCTGGCCCGGATAACCGCGTCGGACGAGATCCGGTCGCTGTTCAGACGGGGGAAGAGGAGCAAAACGCGCCACCTGGACGCGTTCGTCTCCCCTTCCCCCGCTGGCGTTCCCCGTCTGGGCGTGGTGGTACCCAAGCACAAACGCACCATCGTGCAGCGCAACCGCCTCAAGCGGCGCCTGCGCGAGATCGGGCGCACCGTGCTCCTTCCCGCGCTCGGAAACCGCGGGGTGGCGTTCGACGTACTCCTGCGCGCCCGCCCCGAAGCCTACACGGCCTCCTTCGCCGCGCTGCGCGACGAGCTGGCCGCGCTCACGGAGGAACTGTGCTCGCGCGCGCGATGACCGCGGCCATCCGCTTCTACCGGAAGGGGATCTCGCCGCTCAAGCCCCCGGTGTGCCGCTTTTATCCCACCTGCTCGGCGTACGGGCTGGAGGCGATCGAAAAGTACGGCGCGGCGCGGGGCTCGTGGCTGCTGGTAAAGCGGCTGGCGCGCTGCCATCCGCTGTGCAAGGGCGGCTTCGACCCCGTCCCCTGAAAACACTCGGGGGGCGGGTCCTGACTTTCTCACGGTTGGATCCCGGCTGATGGACCAGACCAGACGGCTCGTCCTTTTCCTCGTCATCTCGGCGGTGGTGCTCTTCGGGTGGAACGTGGTGTTCCCGCCCCCGCAGCAGACCGTGGCCCCCGCCGGCGCCGACAGCGCCACGGCCAGGGTGGCCGCCCCCGAAGCGACCCCGGCCCCCGCACCGCGCGTGGCGCCCGTGGCCCCCGCCGGCGCGGCGCCGGAGCGCATCGTCACGGTGCGCTCGCCGCTGTACGAGTACCGCTTCAGCACCCGCGGCGCCGCGCTCAACGCGGCCACGCTGCTGCGCTTCGAGAGCTACGTGCAGAAGGATGCCAGCGTGCAGCTCGTTCCCCGCAGCGCCCGCGACGTCCTTGCACAGCGCGTGGTGGTGGGGCGCGACACGCTGGACTTCCGCAACGTCACCTTCACCCCCAGCGCCCAGCGCGTCGACCTGCGCCAGGGGGACGCGCCGAAGCAGCTGCGCTTCGTCTCGTCCAATCCCGGCCCGGTGCGCGCGGAGGTCACCTACACCTTCCGCGCGGACGGCTACCTGGTGGACGTGCAGGGGCGCTTTACCGGCGTACCCCCCGGCGCGCAGCTCATCACCGAGCTGGGCACCGGCCTGGCGCCGCACGACTCGCCGGACCACGGCAGCGCGCGCGAGCTCGCCTTCGTGGGCTGGGACCGCGAAAAGATCCGCCGCACCCACGTCCGCGGCGTGCAGGCGCCGGACACCATCCTGGGCCCCTTGGTGTGGACGGGGATCAAGGACCGCTACTTCCTCATCGCGCTCCTGGAGGCGGGGCAGAACCGCTTTACCCGGCTGGAGATGGAGCCCGCGCGCGACGTGCTGTACAACATCGGGCGCCAGACGCACCGCTCGCCGCGCGCCCGGGGCCGCGTGGTGCAGCCGCTGCCGGCGGACGGCACCTTCCGCATGCAGGCGTACCTGGGCCCGCAGGAGCACGGCCGCCTGGCCGCCGTGGGGCACGAGCTGGAAGAGGTGAACCCCTACGGCTACCGCTGGCTGCGCCCCGTCGTCCGCCCCATCGCGGCCGTGGTGCTGTGGGCGCTCAAGGGAATGCACGACATGGGGCTCACCTACGGGTGGGTGCTCATCCTGTTCGGCATCATCGTGCGCCTGGCCACGTGGCCGCTGAACGCCAAGGCCATGCGCGCGCAGATGAAGAACATGGCCATTCAGCCGCAGCTGCAGGCCCGCGTCAAGGAGGTGCAGGCGCAGTACCGCAGCGACCCCGCGCGCATGAACCAGGAGATGATGCGCGTCTACTCGGAGCTGGGCGTGAGCCCGCTTTCGATGATGTCGGGGTGCGTGCCGCTGCTCATTCCCATGCCGGTGCTCATCACGCTCTTCTTCGTCTTCCAGAGCGCCATCGAGTTCCGGGGAACGAGCTTCGCCTGGCTGCCTGACCTGTCGCTGCGCGACCCGCTGAACATCCTGCCCATCTTTCTGGTGATCTCGATGTTCCTGCTGCAGTACGTCAGCACCAAGATGAGCGGGATGGAGCAGAACGAGCAGACGCGGATGATGATGTACACCTTGCCGCTGGTGATGGGTTTCGTGTTCTTTGCCATGCCGGCGGGGCTGAATTTGTACTACGCGTCCACGAACGTGGCCTCGTTCCCGCAGCAGATTTTGATCGCCCGCGAGCGCCGCAAGGCCACCGAGGCGCAGAAGGCGGAAGAAGCCGCGAAGAAGGCCGCCACGCGCCCCAAGCCCGTCCCCGGCATGCGCGGCAAGCGCCGGTAGCCGCAATCCGGGTGGATGATGACGAAGCGCCCGCTCTCCAGCCGGAGGGCGGGC
>DATABT010000682.1:0-9181 GCA_036259455.1 Longimicrobium sp.
GCGCTGCAGAGCCAGGGCCTCACCAAGACCCTGGCCGCGCGCGAGCAGGCGCAGCTGGAGCAGATCGTGGCCGCGCTGCGCCGCCTGGAAGAGGGCACGTACGGCGCATGCAACTGTTGCGGCGGCGCGATCCCCGTGGAACGGCTGATGATCTATCCCTAGACGCTGGCCTGCAGCACCTGCGCCTGCCGGTAGGGAACTGCCAGGGGACAGGGGACAGGGAATAGGGAATAGGGAATAGGGAATAGCCTGCGGACAGCGATTCGCAGGCTCCTGTGCCCCTGGCCCGCCCCGGCTTGATCCATCCGCCCGGCTCCCTGCCTCGCCGCACCGGCGGGAGCTCGTGCCCCTTTGGAATTCCCGGTGAAAACGTTTCCCGTGAACCACCTGGTTCGCGGCCGACGCTGCTGCGTGCCGGAAAAAAGGTGTCCCGCGCAGGGCGCGGCGGAAACATACAGAGACGCGGAGGCGCGCCGATGCGCTCTCCGCGTCCTCCTCGTTCCGTCCGTGTGTTCCGCGTAAAGCCAGGCCGCTGCAGTCGCCCGCTATTCCCTATTCACTATTCCCTATTCCCTATTCCCTATTCCCTATTCCCTATTCCCTATTCCCTATCATTCCCTGTCCCTCGCGCCGATCCCTTTTCCCGGTCCGGTGTATGCACACCGCCCCTCGCCCCGGACGGGGTGAACGCCGGACGCCGGATGCAGCGATGTTGAAGAAGCTGATCTCTCTCTGGGTGTGGGCCAGCGCGACCGTCATCGGGTTCCTGTGGGTGCCCTGGCTGGCCCTGGTCTACTCCGTCACCGCGCCGCGAGACCCGGGGCGCTACACCGTGGGCCGCTGGTTCCGCCGCGCCGCGGTGCTGGTCACCACGCTCAATCCCCTGTGGCGCTTCCGCACCACGGGCGTGCGCATTCCCGACCCGCGCCGCCCGTACGTGGCCGTGGCCAACCACGAGTCGTTCGCCGACATCTTTCTCCTCTCGCACCTGCCCTGGGAGATGAAGTGGCTCAGCAAGGAGTCCATCTTCAAGATCCCGTTCATGGGGTGGATGATGCGCATGGCGGGTGACATCGCCGTAGAGCGCGGAGACGTGAAGAGCCGCGCACTGGCGCTGGAGGCGTGCCGCGACCGGCTGGCCAAGGGCGTTTCGGTGATGATCATGCCGGAGGGCACCCGCAGCGCCGACGGCCAGGTGCAGAGGTTCCACGACGGCGCCTTTCGCCTGGCGGTGGAGACCGGCTGCCCCATCCTCCCCATCGCCGTGGCGGGGACGCGCGCGTGCCTGGCCAAGGGCTCGTGGGTGGTCGGCCGCGCCAACGCCATCGCGCGCGTGCTGGACCCGGTGGAGACCACCGGCCTCACCCTGGACGACGTCCCCGCCCTGCGCGACCGCGTGCGCCAGATGATCGCCGAAGCCCGCGCCGGCCTGCTGCGCGAGCTGCAGACGGCGTAAGGGGCGTTCTTCGTCGATGAGCGCCTGAGAGCGTGTTTAGAATTCCCACCGAGAAGCAGGTGATGTCATCCTGACTCATCTGCCGTTACGCGCACCCTGTCGGATGAAAGCCGCTCGCCACGGCTGTCATTTCGAAGGAGGCGCCCGCGTGATCTTTGCCGTGCAGGAACCCGTCGCGCCGACTGAGAAATCTACTCACCCGGGCAGGTGCGACGCTCCGCTCGACGGACCTCGGCCGGATCCCTTTCCACGCAGGGAGCGCTCTCACAGAACTCCACTTCATCAACACTCTGAGGCTGAGGCTGAGCTGAACCTGAGATCGAAGTCACGCAGCAAGGAACAGCCGAGGGCCCGAATGGTGATGCCGCCATCCGGGCCTTTTTTTTCGTTGCGGAGGTGCCCGGTCTTTCCTTGCGAAGCATTTTGGGATACCGTAGAGACAATGAAAGTAGTCATAGTAGTCGAACGGGACAAACGAGACGCCATTATGGACAGGGCACGTTCTCGGGGGTTCATCGCCACGGGCGAAGAGCATGATGTACCAGTCGCTGCACGGAGTTATCGGTTGAACATCCGGTGGGGGGAACGCCGATCGATTGCCCAAACCCTGGAGGGATGCGGATGAGCCCGGAATTGCTGGACTGGCTGAGCAAGGCAGGGGTCGGCGGGATCCTGATCCTGGCTCTCTGGCTCTTCAAGGATCGGATCTACTTCAGTTTCGGGCAGCCGCCCGAGGGGATCCGCTTCCGGCACCCGGCGGACACGATCGACGGCGCGCCTGACGATACTCCATCCTCGGTCCCGCTGCCGAAGCGGAGCGGACCGGGTAATTCCCAGCGCCGCTCCCGGTGAACGGGTTGCCAGCGGGCGGAAGGATGCGCGAGATTTCGCACGCCGTCATCATCGATTCTCTCGATCGGCGAAAGCTTCTCCGTCGCACATGCCCTTCAACACGCTCGGCTGGAACCGCGTCCGCTACACGCTGCTGGCGCCGCTGTACGACCGCGTCGCGGGATTCCGGCCGCAGCGCCGGCGTTCCCTGGAGCTGCTGGCGCCGCGGCCTGGCGAGCGAATCCTGATCGATGGATGCGGGACGGGCGCGGACCTGGCCTTTCTGCCGGCGGACGTGCGCGTGGTGGCGACGGACCTGACGCCTGCGATGGTGGATCGCACGCGGCGGCGGGCGCAGGCGCTGGGTCGCGAGGTGGACGCGCGGGTCATGGACGCGCAGGCGCTGGAGTTCCCCGACGCCAGCTTCGACGCGGTGGTGCTGCACCTGATCCTGGCGGTGGTGCCGGACCCGGTGGCCGCCGTGCGTGAAGCGGCGCGCGTGCTGAAGCCCGGCGGGCGCGCGGTGGTGTTCGACAAGTGGGTGCCCGACGCGCGCGAGCCCTCCATCGCCCGGCGCGCGGCGAACCTGGTGGCCAGCGTGGTCGCGACGGAGATCACGCGCAAGCTGGGCCCGCTGGTGGACGCCGCCGGCCTGCGCCTGGAGCACCGCGAGCCCGCCGGCACCGGCGGATTCTTCTCCATCGCCCTGCTGCGCAAGCCGGAGTGACGGCGCTCGTCGCGCTGGACCGCCCTCGCGCCTGAGCGGCTGAGGCCGCCGCGACGACAGCCGAAAGCCCCGCGAACCGCGCGGCGCTTCAACCGCGCGATGAAGTCGGCGGCACGTCACTCCGCGAGGGCGGACTTCGTCGATTTTCCAGCCGCGGTCTCAACCGCCACGACATGGGCCCGCCGGCGCGCCGCGCATCATCCGCCCATCCTTCTTTCCTCTTCTGTCGTCCTCCTGGTATGCCGATGTTCAGGCTCCGCAGGTCCCCCGATCCGGCACGCGACGCCGCCGCGCCATCGGCCGCGTCCGCGACCACGCAGCCGCCGATCACGACCGGGGCGGACCAGCGGGGCGTACCGCATCCGCCCACGCCGCCGGGGCACCGCAAGTGGGGACGCCGCGCGCGCACCACGCCGGACCGGCCGTGCCTGAACTGCGGCGATCCCACCATCGGGTGGTACTGCCCCACGTGCGGGCAACGGAAGGCGGACGTGCGCATCTCGCTGCGGCGCATGCTGATGGAGGCGCTGGACGACCAGCTTTCGCTCAACTCCACGCTGCCGCGCACGCTGGGCGCACTCTTCTTTCGCCCCGGGCACCTGACGCGCGAGTACGTGCAGGGGCGCATCGTGCGGTACATCCCGCCGTTCCGGCTGTACCTGGTCAGCTCGCTGATCTTCTTCCTGCTCCTCCCCTTCGTCGCGGATCCGGGGCAGATCTCCATGGGCGAGGAGACCCAGGCGCGCGCCGATTCCATCCGCGCGGCCCGCATGGCGGATTCCGTGCTGCTGGCGCACGCGCGCGCCACGGGAGAGGACACGGTTACGCTGGCGCGCTCGGTGCGGAGCGCGCCCCGTCCGGGACAGGGGAGCATCCAGTTCGGTCCCGATCCCGACAACGTGCCCGGCTTCATGAAGCCCGTGGCGCGGCGGATGAAGGCGACGGAGGCGCGGCTGAACTCCATGCCCCGCAACGAGGCGCTGCGCACCCTTCTCGAGGCGTTCGAGGAGAACGCGCCGGTGGGCGTGTTCGTGATGATGCCGCTGTTCGCGCTGATCCTGAAGATGCTGTACGTGCGAAAGAAGCGGTTCTACGTGGAGCACTTCGTGTACTCGCTGCACGTGCACGCGTTCGTGTTCTCCGTAGGCACGGTGCTGATGCTCGCGCAGTGGGAGTGGCTGCGGGTGGCGGTGCTCATGTGGTTGCTGCTCTACGTGTACCTGTCCCTGAAGAAGGTGTACGGGCAGGGAATCATCGCCACCTTCTTCAAGCTGTGCCTGCTGGGCGTATCGTACTCGGTCCTGCTCGTCTTCGGGGTGACGGCGACCGTGCTGGCGACGGCGATCTCGCTGGGATAGGCGGCGCGGCGGATGGGCCGCGGCCGTCGCTCGCGGAAGCCAGGCTCGCGCGCCGCCTTGCGCGCGACTCTCGGCGCTTTCCATCGACGTGAGCCTGCCGGCCATGCCGCAGCTGCAGCGCACCTTTGGCGCGAGCGTGGGGGCCGTGCAGCTGACGCTGAGCCTGTTTCTGGCCGGCCGTGGCGTGGAACGAACCAAAGGCCCGGCGGGGGGAGGGCCCGCGCGATCAGGAGCGCGGCCGATCTCCAGCCTGTACCTTGACGACGTGATGGACTGGCCCGGCGCGACGAACATCCGGTGCGGAGAGAACAGGAATCCGGCGAGATCCGGTCAGCGGGGCGTGGCACCTGCACGGGTGAGTAGATTTCTCAGTCGGCGCCCCGGGTTCCTGCACCGGCAGCGATCCCGCTGGCGCCTCCTTCGAAATGACAGCCGCGGCGCGGGCGAACCGGGAGATGATCGCGATGAGCTTGGAGGTGAGGGCGATCGGGCGGGTGGAGTCGCCGCTGACGGACCTGCAGTCCGCGCCGCGGCAGGCGGACGAGGGGGCGCCGGAGGCGTGGCTGGTGCTGGAGCCGAAGGTGGTCGAGGGGCTTCGCGGGATCCGCGCGGGCGACGAGGTGCTCGTCCTCACCTGGCTGGACCGCGCGCGGCGCGACGTGCTGAGCGTGCATCCGCGCGGCGACACCTCGCGGCCGATGGAGGGCGTCTTCAACACGCGCTCCCCGCATCGTCCGAATCCCATCGGGCTGCACCGGGTGCAGATCACGGCCATCGAGGGGGCGCGCGTTCGCGTCCGCAGCCTGGAAGCGCTGGACGGCACGCCCATCATCGACATCAAGCCCATCCTCAGCGAAGACGTCGGCCAGCGATGAACTCGCTCCTGGGGACGCCGAGAGCATTCGGGCCGGCCGCGAAATTCGCGAGCCGGCCCCTTGTCCCCTTGTCCCCTTGTCCCCTTGTCAGGGGTAAAGACTCTGCACCACCCACCCCTCCCCGTCGCGATCGAACCGCTCGCGCTCGTGCAGGCGGCTGGGGCGGCCCTGCCAGAACTCGATGCGCCGCGGGTCCAGCCGGAAGCCGGACCAGTACGGCGGCCGGGGGATGTCGTCGCCCGTGAACCGGGCCTCGTACTCCTGCACGCGGCCCATCAGCTCGTCGTACGACGACAGCGGCTGGCTCTGCCGGCTGGCCCACGCGCCAATGCGGCTTCCGCGCGGGCGCGAGGCGTAGTACTCGTCCGCCTCGGCGTCGCCCACGCGCGAGACGGGGCCCTCGATGCGCACCTGCAGCTCCAGCGGCTGCCAGAACAGGCAGAGCGCCGCGTGCGGGTTCTCCGCGAGCTCGCGCGCCTTGCGGCTTTCCAGGTTGGTGTAGAACACGAACCCGCGCTCATCGAAGCCCTTCAGCAGCACCATGCGCACGGAGGGGCGCCCCTGCGCGTCGGCCGTGGCCAGCGCCATGGCCGTGGGTTCCGCCACGCCCGCCGCCATGGCACGCTCCATCCACTCGCCAAAGCGGCGGAACGGCTCGCCGAACTCCGCCGTGCGGGTCTGCGTCTCCATCTTCTTACCGCGCTCCGGGGTGCACGATCTCCATCGGCACCCACGCGCGCGTGTTCTCCCACATCATCGCCAGGTTCAGCACGTTGCCGCCGCCCGGCCTAAGCTCGATGGTGAACTGCTCCACGGGCGTCGGCGTGCGCTCCACGCGCATGGGAATGCGGGCCAGGTCCTGCGCCTGGTCGTACTCCGTGCCCCACTGCCCCGTCTGCCTGTTGATGATCAGCTGCCACTCGCTGGCGCCCGGCAGGGTGTACAGCGTGTAGGTGCCCGCAGGCACGGTGGTTCCGCCGATGCGCAGGTCGCGCGGGGTGACGAAGTGCGTCGCCTCGTTGGCGCCCGTGCGCCACACCTGCCCGTAGGGCACCAGTCCGCCCATGATGGTGCGCCCGCGCATGTACGGGCGCCCGTAGTCCACGTAGATGCGCTCGTCGGCGTACCGCATCTCCGCCGTGTCGCGCGGGCTGGCGGGCTGGCCCTGCTGCCCCTGCGGCTGCGCCACGTCGCCGCCCGTGGGCGCGGCGGCCTGCGGCTGCTGCGGAGTGTCGGCGGTCTGCGCTTCTTCCTGGCCGCCGCAGGCCGTGAGCAGGAGGGTCGTCAGGAGAACGGGGGCAATTCGGGTCATGAGGCCACGGAAGTCCGGGTGGATCAGGGGATGCGTTCCGGTGGATTGTACCCGGCGCCGCCCCCGCCCGGCAAGCGGGCAGGCTTGGTGATGCGCCCGCGCCGACGCATAATGGTTGGATGATCTACATCGCCGAGGAGCCCGACGACGCCGGGCGGGACGAAGCCTTTCCGCTGGGCGACGGCACCGCCGACACCGGCGCCGCCGTCCACTGCCCGTATTGCGGCGAGCTGAACGAGATCGCGCTGGACCCCGGCAGCGGCCCGCGCCAGCAGTACGTGGAAGACTGCCAGGTCTGCTGCCGTCCCTGGCAGGTGTCGGTAACGTACCTCTCCGACGGCTCGGCCGAGGTGGACGTGGACGTCTCCGACGGCGGGTGGGACGACTGAGGACGACTCCCGCTCCGCGAGGAACGAGCGCGGAGGGCCGGAAAAGGGGCCCCGGCGGCGGACACGTCCGTTCTCCGCGGCCCGCGGTCTGCCTGCGATTGTAACGGGAGTGAGGATGACGACGATGAGGAGGAGGAGGCGATGAAGCTGCTGGTGATCCGCCACGGCGTGGCCGAAGACCGCGACAGTTTCGCGGCCACCGGCCAGCCCGACGGTCAGCGCCCGCTCACGGATGACGGCCGCAAGAAGATGCGCGCCGCCGCCCGCGGGCTGCACCGCGTAATGCCCAGGCTCAGGGTGCTGGCCAGCTCGCGGCTGGTGCGCGCGGCGCAGACGGCGGAGATCGTGTCGAAGGTGTACGGCGGGATGGACGTGGTCACGCTGGAGGAGCTGTCGCCGGAGCGGCGGCCGGACGAGCTGCTGGGGTGGCTGCGCTCGCACGAGCTGGGCGACACGGTGGCCGTCATCGGGCACGAGCCGCACCTGGGCTTTCTGGTCGGCTGGCTGCTGACGGCGCGCAACGACTCGTTCGTGGAGCTCAAGAAGGGCGGCGCCGTGCTGCTGGAGTTCGACGATCCGCCGGCGGGCGGCAACGCGGTGCTGCTCTGGTCTCTGCCGCCGCGGCACCTGCGCTGGCTGGGGAAAGGCGCGTGAGCCTGCTGCGGCTGGGCGCGGACCGCGCCGCGCGCTGGCTGGCGCTGCGCTTTCTGGACGAGGCGCAGGCCGCCCGCGTGCGCCTGGATGACCCGGGCGATGCGGAGGCGCTGCACGACTTTCGCGTGGGCCTGCGGCGCCTGCGCAGCACCGTCCGCGCGTACGCCGGCCGGCTGGAGGGCGCCATCGGCGGCAAGGACCGCGGGCGGCTCAAGGCGCTCGCCCGCGCCACCGGCGACAGCCGCGACGGCGAGGTGATGATCGCGTGGATGGAGGCGCGGCGCGAGAGTCTCTCCGACGCGGAGCGCGCCGGGCTGGACTGGCTGCTCCAACGGCTGCGCGCGCGGCAGGAGAAGCTGGACCGCGCCCTCGAGCGGGAGGTGGCGCACGACTTCGCGCGCGAACGCAAGCGGCTGGCGCGGCGCCTGTCCACGTACACGGCGCACGTGCGGGCGGACGATCCCGCGGAGGCGCCGCGGATGGGCGAGGTGGCGGCGGACCTGGTGGTGGAGCACGCGAGGGAGCTGCGGCGCAAGCTGGACGCGTCCGGCTCCATTGCCGAGCAGGACGCGCTGCACGAGGGGCGCATCGCCGCCAAGCGCCTGCGCTACCTGCTGGAGCCGTTCGCGGACGAGCTTCCGGAGGCCGCGTGGGCCGTCAAGCGGCTCAGGAAGATGCAGGACACGCTGGGCGAAATGCACGACGCCCACGTGGCCGGCCAGCTGCTGAACGCCGAGCGCGCCGAGGCCGAGGCGATGGACCCGCGCCCGGACCCCGATCCCCTTCCCGGGCTGCGCGCGCTGGCTGCCCTGGCGCACAGGGAGGTGGAGCGCCTGTACGCGGAGGGGTGCGCCAACTTCCTGGCGGGCCGCGCGGCGGAGCTCTTCACACGGATCCATGCACTGGCGGCGGAGATGCGCGGCGGCGGCGCGAACGTGGAAATCGAGCGCAAGTACCTGCTTCGCCGCATGCCCGGGCTGCCGGACGGCGCCGTGCGGACGCAGATCGTGCAGGGCTACCTTCCCGGTGAGCGGCTGCAGGAGCGCGTGCGCCGCATCCGCCGCGCCGGCGAGCCGCCCAGATACTATCGCACCGTCAAGCTGGGCGCCGGCCTCACCCGCACCGAGGTGGAGGAAGAGGCGGACGAGGCCACCTTCCGCCGCCTCTGGTCGCTGACGAAGGGCAAGCGCATCCGCAAGCTGCGCTTCAGGGTGCAGGAGGGCGACCTGACGTGGGAGATCGACCGCTTCGCCGGAGGCAGGCTGGTGCTGGCGGAGGTGGAGCTTCCATCCGAAGACACCGAGGTTCCGCTCCCGGACTGGCTGCGCGACCACGTGGAGCGCGACGTCACCGGCGAAGACGCCTACGTCAACATCAACCTGGCCCACTGAAAAGCACGCACGCGGAGCAGCAGAGGGCAGAGCAGCAGTTGATTTTCGGTTCATCGCGGATTTTGTTGCACGCACGAAGTCTGCGCCGTGAGCTGTCATTTCGAAGGAGGCGCCCGCGAGGACTTGCCTCATGC
This sequence comes from Longimicrobium sp., assembly GCA_036259455.1. GTDB lineage: Bacteria > Gemmatimonadota > Gemmatimonadetes > Longimicrobiales > Longimicrobiaceae > Longimicrobium. The sequence goes on from DATABT010000682.1 coordinate 9,128, forward strand.
AGGATCTTGTTGCGCCGACTGAGAAATCTACTCACCCACGCTCATGGCTGGCCG
>DATABT010000683.1:0-2346 GCA_036259455.1 Longimicrobium sp.
GGTCTTCGGACCTATGGGGGCAACCCCGTCATGCTCATCGACTTCGCCAAGGTGATGGAGAAGCAGGGCCGTTGGCGGGAAGCCGGCAACTATCGGTGGGCCGCCTTCCTGGCCGACAGCTCACTCGGGACCGAGGCGGCCCGCGCCGTCGCGGTCGCCGTGCAGGCGGGCCAGTTGGACACCGCCCAGGCTCGGCTGGAGGCGGCGGAGCGAGCCCTTCCCCCTTCCACTGAGCTGACGATCTCGGCCTCTCATCTCGCGCTGGCACGAGGCGATCCCGCGCGGGCGGCCGATCTGCGAGTGTCGGTCGCGAGGGCGCACCCGGATGACTACAGGTACTGGCTCCTGGCGGGGCAGGCGGCGGTGCGCGCGGGCGACTGCGCCGTCCTGTCGGAATCGGTGGCCCGCCTCGCCGTCCTGCGGCCGAGTCTCCCTCCTCTCGGCGGGCTGCGCGATGGCCTGGCCTCACTCCGCTGCGCGGTCGCCCACCCGACGTCTCGCTGAGCCTCGGGCGCAGGTCCTCGCTCCGTCCCGCACCGATCGGATGTCGCCGCAGCTCGTTCCCGCTCCCAACATTGCGCTCCACCCGGTGCAGCCCCGGTACCGGTTCACCGTCCCCGGAGCGCTCTTGCAAAATCCTGTTCCTCGCGGTCGCATGTTGCTCGCGCAAAGAGCCGCGCTGCACCTGTAACCCGGTGCTCCGATTGCGGTTGAGACAGCCTACCGGGGGGTGGCACCAACGTTGCCTTACCCCGGGCCAGTCCGACCCAGTGCTCGCAAGTCGGCTCGGCCACGTCGCCGCTCACTCTCTCGGAGGAAGTATGAAGAATCGCAAGGGCTTTACCCTGATCGAGCTGTTGATCGTGGTCGTCATCATCGGCATCCTGGCCGCGATCGCCATTCCGAAGTTCGCGAACACGAAGGAGAAGGCGGTCGTGGCTTCGATGAAGTCCGACCTGCGCAACCTGGTGACCGCTCAGGAGGGCTTCTTCTCCGATAACCAGGACTACGCTGGCCTCGTTGCGGCCACGCAGACCAACGGTACCGGCGGTGCCGGCGAGGTTGCCTTCACCCCGTCGTCGGGCAACACCGTGACCATCGACTACACCGACGCGGCCGGCTGGTCGGCCACGGTGACCAACACCGCCGTGACCAGCGCCTCGAACGACGTCTGCGGCATCTTCGTGGGCGATCCGGCCACCTACGCGCCGGGCGCGGGTCTGGCCGCGACCGATGTCGAGGGCGCGCCGAAGTGCTACTGATCTGACGCAGGGCGCAGGTGCTGTACCGGGGCGGCGGCCGAGTCCGCCGCCCCTTTCTTATGCGGCGCAGCGATGGGTGGCCGTTCTCGAGAGCACAGGACTCCTGAAAGGCCGTACCCCACCAGGGAGAGCATATGCGTGTCGGGAATCGAGGGTTCACACTCATCGAGCTGCTGATCGTCGTCGTGATCATCGGGATCCTCGCAGCCATCGCCATCCCGAAGTTCGCGAACACGAAGCACAAGGCGGTGGTGAGCGCCATGCGCTCCGACCTCCGCAACCTGGCCGGCACCCAGGAGACGTACTGGACCGAGAACAACACGTACTACGGCGGCCTGATTCCGGATCCCGCCTTCAATTTCAAGCCGTCCACCAACGTGTCGGTCACCATCGTCAGTGCTACCGCGGCCGGCTGGTCCGCCCGCGCGACGGCGCCGAGTATCACCGGGCAGCAGTGCGTGATCTTCTACGGCGTGGCCCCGCCGATTCCGCCGGCATCGGTTGATGCTGCAGTGGCATGCACCTAGGCCGGCCGTTCGGGTCCGTCCCTTGCGTTGCTCCATCGCGCCGACTCGCGCACCGGCCCCGGAAGTCGGTCGCCCGCGGGGGTCTCGCGACGCCAGAGCAAGGGTTTGCGCGGCGGACCACAATGCAGACCGCGAGTTTCCGGGTAGAGCGCGGCAATGACGTCCTCCTGCCTCACGCGAGTACGACCGATGCGCTTGCTGATCGTTGACGACGACGCCGAAATCCGCCGGTCGCTCGGGCAGGGTCTCGAGGAGACCGGTCACCAGGTCAGGGTCGAGAACGACCCCGAGCGGGCGCTGCAGCGCGCGGCGTCCGGTGGCTTCGATCTCATCCTGTGCAGCGTCCGGCTGCCCGGGACCGACGGGGTCGGCTTCCTCCGCCGCTTCCGCGCGGGAGGCGGTTCCGCGCTCCTGATCATGCTGAGTCCGCCCGGCAGCGAAGAAGGCGCGATCGCTGCGATGCGCGAGGGCGCGTACGACTGGGTGCAGAAGCCCTTCCGGGCCGAAGAGGTGGCGATGGCGATCCGGAAGGCCGAGGAGCTCCAGCGGCTCAGGCG
>DATABT010000684.1:0-7407 GCA_036259455.1 Longimicrobium sp.
GGGCCCGGCGGGGGTACGTCAGACGCAGTCGCAGGTGTTGTACTCGCTGCACCAGCAGGAGTCTATGCCCGCCGTGACCACACAGGTGTCGACGGTACAGCGCAGCGACTTCTCCTGGATCTCGTCGCCCGAGCCGAAATCGAACGAGACCACCTCGAGGGCTTCTACCTGCAGCTTTAGCCTGGGCATCCGTGCCTCCGGAATCTGGGGGTGACCGCCGCAAAGATCGAATCGCGGCGGAAAGTGGATGCAAAATCACCAGACGTGCTCCGCCGGACAAGGGAACACGGCATCCCCCGCTCAACCGGGACTTTTCTTGATGAACGAAAGAAGAGGACGCGCAGAAGCCGGTTCTCCGCGTCCTCCCGTTTCTTCCTCCGCGCCCCCGCGTAATCAGAAGTCCGCGCGGCCGGGGGTGCGGGGGTTAGGGGATCAGCACGTCCATGGACGTCACGCGGTGCAACCCTGGAAACCACGGACGGCCCGGGACGCGGTGTCCGGGGCCGCCACGCCGCGCGGTGCGGCCGTTGTGCTGGACGGGCGCGCCGTCAGGGACAGCCCCTCTCGGTGCACCAGCACGAATCCACCCCACCGGTGACCACGCACTTGGGCGTGAGCACGTACGCGTCGACCGTCCCGCGCGCCTGGGGCACCGGCAGGGTCTCGAACGAGGCGACGGACAGGGAATCCAGGTCCAGCGTCAGCTTCTTCATTGGAAGGTCTCTCGCGGATGTTAATTTTTCGGCGGAAACGGAGTATCCATCATACACGAGCAGCGCCGCCCGGACAACCTGCCGATGGGCCGGACGGCGCGTACGGATCGCTGGCGGATCAGAAGTCCGCGCTGCCGGGGGTGCGGGGGTAGGGGATCACGTCGCGGATGTTGGCCATCCCCGTGGCGTACATGATCATCCGCTCGAAGCCAAGGCCAAAGCCCGCGTGCGGCACGGTGCCGTAGCGGCGCAGGTCGCGGTACCACCAGTAGGCCTCGGCATCGAGCCCCATCTCCGCCATGCGCCGGTCCAGCACGTCCAGCCGCTCCTCGCGCTGCGACCCCCCGATGATCTCGCCCACGCCCGGCGCCAGCACGTCCATGGCCGTCACCGTCCTGCCATCCTCGTTCAGGCGCATGTAGAAGGACTTGATCTCCTTCGGGTAGTTCACCACGGTCACCGGCCCGCCCACGAGCGTCTCCGTCAGGTAGCGCTCGTGCTCCGTGGCCAAGTCAACGCCCCAGCTCACGGGGAACTCGAACTTCTTGCCGGACTGCTCCAGCCGGCGCACCGCCTCGGTGTACTCCATGCGCTCGAACGGCTTGCGCAGCACGTCCTCCAGCCGCTGCACCACGCCCTTCTGAATGCGGTCGTCGAAGAACGCCATGTCGTCCTGCCGCTCGTTCAGCAGGTCGGTGATGAGCGCCTTCAGAAAGTCCTCGGCCAGGTCGGCGTCGTCGTTCAGGTCGGCGAAGGCGATCTCCGGCTCGATCATCCAGAACTCGGCCGCGTGGCGCGTGGTGTTGCTGTTCTCCGCGCGAAAGGTGGGGCCGAAGGTGTACACCCGGCTCAGCGCCATGGCGTACGCCTCCACGTTCAGCTGTCCGCTCACCGTGAGCGACGCGCTGCGCCCGAAGAAGTCGCCCGAGAAGTCCACCGCACCCTCCGGCGTGCGGGGGAGGTTGGCCAGGTCCAGCGTGCTGACGCGGAACATCTCGCCCGCGCCCTCGGCGTCGCTGGTGGTGATGATGGGCGTGTGGATCCAGTAGAACCCGCGGCTGTCGAAAAAGCGGTGCACCGCCATGGCCAGCGTGTGCCGCACCCGCGCCACCGCCCCGAACGTGTTGGTCCGCACGCGCAGGTGGGCCACGGAGCGCAGGAACTCCATGGAGTGTTCCTTGGGCTGAATGGGGTACGTCTCGGGATCGTCCACCCATCCAGCGACTTCCACGTCCTTCGCCAGCACCTCCACCGGCTGCGGGCGACCGGGGGTGGCCACCAGCTCGCCCGTGACCACGACCGCGCAGCCGGCGGTCAGGCGCTGCACCTCGCCCTCGTAGTTGGGCAGATCGCGCGGCGCCACCACCTGGATGGGGGCAAAGCCGGAGCCGTCGTGCACGTTGATGAACGACATGCCGGCCCTGGAGTCGCGGCGGGTGCGAACCCACCCCTTTACGGTGACGGTCTCCCCCGCGGGCACGGCGCCGCGCAGCAGATCTGCGATCCTGTGGTGGGGCATCGGCCGGTCTTCTGTCGTTCTTCGGTGCGTGGATGCAGACGCCCGCGCGCGTGCGCGGGCGTTTGAAAGCGGATGATGATACGCGCTCGCGCCGCAAAAGGGAATGTCGCGGGCAGCAAAAGAGAGGACGCGGAGACGGCGTGGCGCCTCCGCGTCCTCGTTCCCTTCCTCCCCCGTTGTCCCGCGTTTCAGCCCGCGGGGTGGATGGCCACGGCCGCAACCGGCGACGGCACCAGGACGGGCGCGGGCGCCGGGCGCGGGGTCCGGAACCCCGCCGTCAGCCGGTCCAGCGCGCGGTCCAGCGCCATTCCCAGCGTGATGACGAGGGCGAGGTAAAGGACGTAGATCACCAGCGACGGGAGCGCGCCCCACGACGCCACGTCGCCCGCCAGGTGGATCATCCACGAGTAGAGGGGAACGTGCAGCAGGTAGATGGCCAGGCTCGCCTCTCCCAGCCGCCGCGAGACGGGCGCGCCCAGCATGCGGTGCATCCACCCCGCCGACCCCGCCGCGAGCGCCCAGAGCAAGACGGCGTGCAGCGGCGCCCACAGGCCGTTGTGGTTCAGCGGAAAGAGCGCCTCCGGCGTCAGCACCAGCGTCGCCACCAGCGCGGCGGCGGCCGCGGGGGCGACCCACACCGGAATCCGCGGCCACTCGCGCACCATCAGCAGCCGCGCCAGCATCACGCCGAACAGGAACTCCGGCAGCCGCGCCAGCGGAAAGGTGAAGAGCGCCGCGCGCCAGAACTCGCCCGCCGGCTGCGCGATGGCGTACGCGGCCGCGGGGATCAGCATCGCCGTCCACAGCACCGTCATCGCGCATACCAGCCGCCGCGGCGTCCACTCCGCCGTGCGGCGCAGGACGGACGGCAGCAGCAGGTATCCCAGCGCCAGGTACGAGAGCGACCACGCGGGGCTGTCGAACGAGTTGGCGAACGCCGGCCAGAACGCCTGCACGCCGCCCGCCGTGGCCGCCGCGCGCAGCCACCGCTCCACCGGGCCGTAGGAGTGCCACACCAGCGGCAGCGCGACCAGGTGGCACAGCAGGGCCACGGGATACAGCCGCACCAGCCGCCGCCGCAGGAACTCGCGCGCGGGCACGCGCAACCCGCCGCCGGGCACCGCGTACGCGTAGGTGAGGATGAAGCCGGAAAGGATGAAGAACATGCTGGCCGTGCTGGCCCCCCAGCGGACCAGCCGCATCACCTCCGGCGGCAGCCAGCCCACGTGCAGGGTGTGCAGCAGCACGATGTGCATGGCCGCGTAGAATCGCAGACCGGCGATTGCCGGAAGCGGCGCGCGCGGCGACGACGGGGTTGTCGGCATGGACGAGACGGCGGAGGGCTGGGGCAACGGACTGCGATGAAGACAGCGGGAGTCCTACAAGAAAGGTGTCACCAATGTAACGCCTGGCGGGCCGGAAGAGAACACTCCTGTGTGTCGGGTTTTTCTAGTCACTTCTTCCGCCGAAACGTGAATCCGCGCGAAATCACATGTCGGAACGCGCACGCGGAGACGGGGATTGCGCCTCCGCGTCCCTTCTGCCGTCCGCCACGTGGCGTGTTCGCGCACCCACCGGCGGGAGGCCACCCCCGCGCACGGAAGCGGCCGCCGTGTGTCGCCGGCCCAGGGCGGAAGGATGCCGCAGGTGCTCATGCAGCCGGTGCAACAAGGCCGGCTCGACCGAGCTCCCGGGCAGGAGGACGCGGAGATCCCCTCATCCGCGTCCCCTCCCTTTTCTTCCGCGTCCTCCGCGTAGTGCGCTTCCGGGGCTACGCGCGAACCGCGGTTTCCGCGATGGTCGCGTCGGCGATGGCCACCGGGGGCGGCTTGCGGTACGCCTCCGGCGCGGTGGGGCAGAACGGCGCCAGCGTGCAGCGCTCGCAGAAGGCGCGGCGCGCGGTGCAGACGGCGCGGCCGTGGTCGATGATGCGGTGCGTAAAGATCACCCGCTCCGGCATCTGCAGCACCTGCAGAAGGTCCTGCTCCACCTTCTCCGGGTCCTCCTCCTTCGTGAGCCCCAGGCGCGCGGCGATGCGCTTGACGTGCGTGTCCACCACCACGCCCTCCGCAATGCCGAAGCCCACGCCCAGCACCACGTTGGCGGTCTTGCGCCCCACGCCGGGAAGCCGGGTGAGCGCATCCAGGTCCGCCGGCACCTCGCCGCCGTGCCGTTCGACCAGCGCCTTGCCCAGGCCGATGAGCGACCTGGACTTGTTGCGGAAGAAGTTGAGGGTCTTGAGGTGCTCCTCCATCTCCTCCTGCGACGCGTCCGCGAAGTCCCGCGCCGTCCGGAAGCGGGCGAAGAGCGCGGGCGTCACGCGGTTGACGGCGGCGTCCGTGGTCTGCGCGCTCAGCACCGTCGCGACCACCAGCTGCAGCGGGTTCTCGTGGTCCAGCGAGCAGCGGCTGTCGGGGTAGAGCGAGGCCAGCCCGGCCAGGATGTTCACGACGCGCTCACGCCGCGCCTTTCTGCTTTCTCTCGGCAAGAAACTCCTCCAGATCGTCCAGGTCCCACGTATTCAAAACCTGCGGCGCGGTAAGCCACGCCTTTCGCGCGACGTTGATTCCGTACACCACGTTGCCCAGCGCGCCCGTGGAGTGCGCGTCGGGGTTGACGGGGATCAGCACCCCCTTCTCCGCGGCGTACCGGGCGTTCTCCCAGTTCACGTCCAGGCGGTGCGGATCGGCGTTGATCTCCACGCAGGTGCCGTGCTCCGCCGCCGCGTCGATCACCGCCTTCACGTCCACCGCGTACCCCGTGCGCTTGAGCAGCAGGCGCCCGGTGGCGTGGCCCAGCATGGTGATGTGGGGATTCGACACCGCCCGGATGAGCCGCGCCGTCTGCTCCTTTTCCGGCAGCGCGAAGTTGCTGTGGATGGAGCCGACGACGTAGTCGAAAGAGCGCAGCACCTCCGCGGGATAGTCGAGCGCGCCGTTGGCCAGGATGTCGGATTCCACGCCCTTGAACAGGCGGAAGCGCTTCTTTCCCTTCCCCCCGTGCTCCGCGTTCCACGCGTCGATCTCGCGGTGCTGGCGGCGGACCGCGGTCACCGGAAGCCCGCCCGCGTATCCGGCGGACTGCGAGTGGTCCGCGATCCCCAGGTAGCGCCACCCCCGCTCGCGCGCCGCCTCCGCCATCTCCGCCACCGACGCGCGGCCGTCGGAGTAGGTCGTGTGGCAGTGAAAGGTGCCGCGCAGGTCGCCGACGTCCACCAGCCTGGGGAGATTCCCCTCCGCCGCGGCCGCGATCTCCCCCCACCCTTCGCGCAGCTCCGGAGGAATAAAATCAAGGCCGAGCACTTTGTACACCCCGGCCTCGTCCCTGGTCGCGCGCCGCCGGCTCCCCGCGTACACGCCGTCCCGCTCCAGCCGCAGCTTCATCGACGCCGCCCGCTCGTGCAGCTGCCGGAGGTGCGCGTCGCTTCCCGTCGCGAAGACGAGGGCGGTGGGATACGCGGCCGGCGGCACGCAGGTGAGCGTCGCCTTCACCCCGTCCGCGAACCGGACCTCCGCGCACGAGTCCGCGTCGTCCGCGTCCGCGCGCTCCACGCCCTGCAACGCGCGGAAGGCGGCCAGCACCGTCTCCGGGTCTTCCGACGCGGCCACCAGATCGATGGAATCGATCACTTCCAGCCGCCGGCGAACCTGCCCCGCGGAGCTGGCGCGGAGCACCCCGGGAAGCGACTCCACCAGCTCCAGCAGCGCGGCGGCCGCCTCCACCGCCTGGTAGTAGCGCCGCCGCCCGCGCAAGGACCGCGCGAAGGCCACGCCTTCCAGGATCTTCTCGGCCGTCTTCGCCCCGAAGCCGGGGAGCGCGGCCAGCGTTCCGGCCGCCGCGGCCTCTTCCAGCCTCTCCAGCGAGTCGATCCCCAGGTCCTTGTAGAGCGTGCGGCCGCGCCTGGCGCCCACGCCCTTGATGCGCATCACGTCGTACAGGCCCACGGGCGTCTCCGCGCGCAGCTCCTCCAGCATGCGCGAGGTGCCCGTCTGCACCAGCTCCTTGAGCACGGACGCGATCCCCTCGCCCACGCCGGGAAGCGTGCGCAGCTCGCCCGCGGCGGCGAGCGCCGTCAGGTCGGCGGAGGAGGTCTCCAGGGTGCGGGCGGCGGTCTGGAAGGCCTTGGCGCGGAAGGGGTTGCCGCCCACCACCTCCAGCAGCATGGCGATCTCGCCCAGAACGGCGGCGGCCTCGCGAGCGGTCATCCGGCGCCCAGCCGCACGCGGTGAAAGTCCAGCCGCGAGTAGGGCACGGAGCCGGGCCGGTCCGTCGACCGCCGCTCCGGCGCGGGCGCGCCCGTCACGTCTTCCGCGTGGTTCTCCACGTACCACAGCGCCCGCGCCACCAGCTTGAGCGCCTCCGCCGTGGTGAGGATGGAGTAGAGCCCCGCCATGTCACCGCCGGGCAGGACGTTCTCGAAGTCCTTTCCCTGCTCGCGCCCGGGCTCCGCCCACACCGGCGGGATGCCGGCGCCCACCTCCGTATCGAACGGAACGACGCTGAAGCCGGCGCGCAGCCGGTGGATGCCCAGCACCATCAGCACCTGCACGTCAATGAACGGCAGGTCCAGCGGGTCGCGGTCTTCGGAGAGGGTGACGAAGAAGCCGTCCACCGGCTCCGGCGGCACGTCGGTGCCGATGCTGGCCCAGAACAGGTTGGGCGGAAGCTGCAGGTACAGGCTGTCGTACGGCGCGCTGAACGACCAGTCGTCCAGCCCCGGCGAGCCTTCGACCAGATAGCGCGCGACGGCCGCGTCCAGCACGTACAGCCGCCGTCCGAAGCGCCAGAAGTTGAAGGCGTGGTAGAACAGGGCGCGGTACTCCTCCAGCATCTCCGGCGGCGCGTCGGGCGGGATGATGTCGCGGATGGCGTCGCCGCCGGTGCCCAGAAAGACGAAGCGCTCGCGGCGCGCGGGGTCTTCGCGGCGGCCCTCGGCCTCCGCATGGATCATGGGAAAGACGCGCGACTCGAAGTCGCCGTCCATGAACGCCAGCTCGTACGGCGTCAGCCGCGCCGCCCCGGGCCCGTCGGGCGCCTCCACGCGCGGAACGCCGTCCGGCTGCTCTTCAGGGCCGACCTGCATCCCATCTTCTCGCTCCTCCACCACCGCGTCCCTCCTGGTGAGTCCGTCCCCGTGCCTTCGATGGATCCCGGTCCGTGGACCGCTGCCGCTCT
>DATABT010000685.1:0-6481 GCA_036259455.1 Longimicrobium sp.
ACTGCGGCCGCGGGGCCCCTCCCCGCTCGTTGCTGGCGGAGAGGGGAAAATTCGACGGCGCTCGCCGTTCCGCGCGGTGCAACCCGCTCCACCGCCCGTGCCGTCTATCCCCCTCACGCGGTGGCGCACATCAAGGCGCCACCGGGGGAGGGCCCCCCGGCGCGGGCTGCGACGGTCTGTGGGAGAACCGCTGCTTCCGGCTGCGGCCGGAGAGCTTCTTCACCAGGCTCACGAGCTTGTACTTCAGGCTCACCATGGACTCGAACCGGATCTGCTTCGTGTCGCCCGAGGTCTTCTGCGCCAGGGCGAGGATCTCGTCGAGCACCCTGAACCGTGCGTAGGCCGGATGCTGCATGACGAGGAGACGGAAGATGGCCTCGACGTGGGCCTCCCGGTACTCGTCGTCCGCGAGTTGATCGTGCGGCACGCCCGCGGCAGTCTTCAGGCCGGTGCGCGCTTCCTCCCGGGCCGAGGTCCACCACAGGTCGTCGAACATGATCCACCCGCCGGGACGGAGGAGCTTGTCGACCATGAAGAACGCAGCGCCGTCGTGCGTCCAGTTCTTACACCCATCGATGAAGCAGTAGTCGTAACACGGCACGCAGAGGTGGCCGGAGGTCTGCTGCTCGATCTTCTTCTTCAGGAACCACGTGTACGACGTGGTTTCCCGGGCCACCGTGACGTAGCGCTCCAGCCCCGTCCGGGCGAGAAGCGTCTCGATGGTGGGATCGAACCACTCCCTGCTCTCCAGCAGGTCCACCGTGGTGAGGTGGCCTCTGCCAAGCTCGTGCAGCGCCGCGGCGATGTAGCAGCTGCTGACCCCGTGCGCGAACCCGAGCTCCAGGCACTGCTCCGGCCGTGTATCCATGACGAAGTCGTAGAACACACGTCCCTTGTGCGGGCTGGTGTACGGGATCCCGTCGAGATGGGGAACGATCTGCTTGAACTTCATCCCCTTCTCCTTTCTGCCGGGACCCGCGGGTGACCACGATGAGGATAACCGCGCCTCGTGCGGACCCCTCGCGTTCGTTCGTGACGTGAGGTACCGCTCCGCCTGGCCGCGCGAGTATAGCCCGGGCAGCACGTGCACAACAGCCCGGGCGCTCACCACCGCGGAGAGGCGCGCGCGGCAGAGCTGCGCCCTCGCGCGCACTCACCGCCGGGCCGTATATCCCCCTCCCGCGCACTTTGCGAAAGGGGTGGCGCGCTCTCCGGCGCCGCCGGGGGGAAGGGCCCCAAACGCCTTGCCCTCCCCCGAACCCGGAGGAGGGCAATCCGGCACCTTCCCCTCTCCGCGCGGCGTTCGCGCGGGGCGGGGCCGGGAGGGGCGCCTACTTCTTCGGCTTCTTTGCGCCGGTGCGGCTGGCGGCCGTCTTTGACGCGGTGCGCGCCGTGGACTTCGCCACGGCGTTGCGGGCGCTGGCCGCGGTCCTGGACTTGGCCGCGCGCGCCGGCTTCTTGTCCGCCGTGTCCGCCGCCTTCTTCGTCCCCGGCTTGGCGGCGGTGCGCGTCGTCTTTGCCCCGGCGCGGCCGCCGCGGCCACGCGCGCCCTTCCTGGACGGGGTGGTGGCCGCGCGCTCGGCGAGGAGCGTCACGGCCTGCTCCAGCGTCACCTCGTCCGCTCCCATCCCCTTGGGGAGCGACGCGTTCACGCCGCCGTGCTTTACGTAGGGCCCGTAGCGCCCCTCGAACAGCTGGACCGGCTCTCCGTCCTTCGGGTGCGCGCCCAGGCTGCGCAGCGGCTCCACCGCCGCCCGCTGGCCGCGGCCGCCTTTGGGCTGCGAGATGAGCTCCAGCGCGCGGGCGAGATCCACCGTGTAGACGTCGTCCGTCTTCGCGAGCGAGCGGAAGTCGCCCTCGTGCACCACGTACGGGCCGAACCGCCCCACGTTGGCCTGGATCTCCTTTCCCGTCTCCGGGTGCACGCCCAGGGTGCGCGGGAGGGAAAGGAGCTTGAGCGCGAAATCCAGCGACAGCTCCGCCGGGTTCATCCCCTTGGGGAGCGAGGCGCGCTTGGGCTTGGCCTTGGATCCCTCCTCCGCTTCGCCCAGCTGGACGTACGGGCCAAAGCGGCCCTGCAGCAGCAGGATCGGCTTTCCCGTCGCCGGGTCCTTGCCCAGCACGTCCGGACCCTCGGCCTTGGCGCGAACCAGCTGCTCCACCTGCTCCGCCGTGAGGTCCGCCGGCGCGATCCCCTCCGGCAGCGACGCCGTGTACGTCTCCCCGTCCGCTTCCGTCTCGGCGAACGGGCCAAAGCGGCCGATGCGGACGCGCGCCGGCAGGTCTTCCAGGATCACCGTCGAGGCCTCGCGCGGGTCGATGGAGTCCTGCCCCTTCTTCACCGTTTCGTCCAGCCCGTCCGGTCCCAGGAAGAAGTCGCGCAGGTACGGCAGCCACTGCGCCTGCCCCTCCGCGATCTCGTCCAGCTCCTCCTCCATCCGGGCCGTGAACTGCGTGTCGACGAGATGCGGAAAGTTCTTCTCCAGCAACCCGGTAACGGCGAAGGCGGTGAACGTGGGGATGAGCTGGTTGTTCACCCGCTCCACGTAGCCGCGGTCGATCACGGTGCCGATGATGCTGGCGTAGGTGGACGGCCGGCCGATCCCCTCCTGCTCCAGCGTCTTGACCAGCGTGGCCTCGGTGTAGCGCGCGGGCGGCTGCGTCTGGTGGCTCAGCGCCTCCAGCTTGCGAAGCGCCAGGTCGTCGCCCTTCTTCAGCGGCGGAAGCGGCTCCTCGCGGTCTTCCAGCGCGGCGTCCGGATCGTCCTGCCCCTCCACGTAGGCGCGAAAGAAGCCGGGGAAGTCGATGCGCTTGCCCGACGCGCGAAAGGTCGCCTCGCCGGCCTCGATGGTCGCCGTGAGGTACGTCAGCCGCGCCTCGGCCATCTGGCTGGCGACGGTGCGCTTCCAGATCAGGTCGTACAGCGCGCCCTCCACGCCCGTGAGCCGCAGCTCCTCCAGCGTGCGCATCTCCGTGCCGGCGGGGCGGATGGCCTCGTGCGCCTCCTGCGCGCCCTTGCTCCTGGTGGTGAACTGGCGCGGCTGCGGGGAGAGATACGGTTCGCCGTACAGCGCGCGGATGCGGCTGCGCGACGCCTTGATGGCCTGGTCGCTCAGGTGGACGCTGTCCGTACGCATGTACGTGATCAGGCCCTCCTCGTACAGCCGCTGCGCGATGCGCATGGTGTCGCGGGCGGAGAGGCGCAGCTTGCGGTTGGCCTCCTGCTGCAGCGTCGACGTCGTGAACGGGGGATACGGACGGCGCACGGTCGGCTTCTCGTCCGTCTCCGCCACCTTCCACGCCGACGCGCGCAGCCGCTCCTGCAGCGCCCGCGCCTGCTCGCCGTCCAGCAGCACCACGTCGTCCGTCTTCAGCCGCCCCGTGTTCTCGTCGAAGTCGCGGCCGGCCGCCACCCGCTTGCCGGCGACCGCCGTCAGCACCGCGGTAAAGGGGGCGATGCCGCGCAGCAGCGTGGCCTTGAGGTCCCAGTACGTGGCCGAGCGGAAGGCGCGCCGCTCTCGCTCCCGCTGCACCAGCAGGCGCACCGCGACCGACTGCACGCGGCCGGCGGAAAGGCCGGTCGCGATCTTCTTCCACAGCAGCGGGCTGACCGTGTAGCCGACGAGACGGTCCAGGATGCGCCGCGTCTCCTGCGCGCGCACCAGGTGCTCGTCGATCTGCCGCGGGCTGCGCAGGGCCTCCTGGATGGCCTCGGGCGTGATCTCGTGAAAGACGATCCGCGAGATGGGCACCTTGGGGTTCAGCACCTGCACCAGGTGCCACCCGATGCTCTCCCCCTCGCGGTCTTCGTCGGTGGCGACCACCAGCTCGTCCGCGTCCTTGAGGAGCTGCCGGAGCTCGGAGACGATCTTTCTCTTGCCGCTGGGCACCACGTACAGCGGCTCGAAGTCGGCGTCCACGTTCACGCCCAGCCGCGCCCACTCCTGCCCCTTGAGTTCGGGCGGAATGTCGGTGGCGCTCTCCGGCAGGTCGCGCACGTGGCCCATGCTGGCCGCCACGCGGTACCCCGCCGGCAGAAAGCCGCGGATCGTCTTGGCCTTCGTGGGCGACTCCACCACCACCAGCCGCGTGTTGTTCTTGCCCGCCATCAGTCGTCTGAAGGAGATCCCGCGTTCAGCCGGGCATCAGATGCCCGGGCGCGGATCGCATTGTGGATTTCATCCGCCAGCTCGCCCACGGAGCGTCCGTCGGTGAGCACCGCCAGGTGTGCGCGGGCGTAGGATGGCTCGCGTTGCGCCAGCAGCCGGCGCATGGCCGCAAGCGGATCGGCACCCGCGAGCAAGGGGCGTTCCCCCGCCTGCGCGCCTGCGCGCCGCACCGCCTCTTCCGGCGAGACCCGCAGCCAGACGCAGAGCGTGCCGGGCCCCAGCGCATCGAGCAGGGCGGGATTGGTGATCCACCCGCCACCGGGGGAGAGCACGACGCCCATCCTCCCCGCCATGCGCTCCGTCGCTTCCGCCTCCATCCGCCGGAACGCCGCCTCGCCGTCCGCCGCGAAGATCTCGCGGATCGTCCGCCCCGCCGCGCGCTCGACCTCGCGGTCCAGGTCAACGTGGGACCATCCCAGCCGCCGCGCCAGTTCCGCCCCCACCGCCGACTTCCCCGACGCCATCATCCCCACAAGGACGACGCGGGTGATGGACGGGTCAACGGATGGAGGATTCGTCACGGCGATTCGGGTCTCGAGCTGCGCCCGCGCGGGGCCCCTCCCCCGGCCCTCCCCGCTCGTTCCTCGCGGAGGGGGAGGACTCGATCGCGCTCCGGATGTTTCTGCGCCGAAGGCACGCCCCTCCGGGCTCGTATACCTTGCCCACCTCCCCCAAAAGCCCCTGGGGGAGGCTGAGCTTCGATCCCGCTCGGGACAGGCGGAGCGATGCATCGGCTACGACCACTCCTCCCCGAGGGTTGGGGGAGGGGCCGGACCCCGTGGCGAGGAACGAGCGAAGGATCGTCCGGGGGCGAGGGCCCGCCGCGCCCCTCAGCCCGCGAACGCGCCGCGCGCGGCGACGTGGGCGCAGTACGCGTCGAAGTTGCGCCGCAGTTCGGCCAGCGAGTCGCCGCCGAACTTCTCCAGCACCGCACCGGTCAGCACGATCGCCACCATCGCCTCCGCCACCACGCCCGCGGCGGGGACGGCGCACACGTCCGAGCGCTCGCGCACCGCCTCCGCGGCCTCGCCCGTGCGCAGGTCCACCGTGCCCAGCGGCGTCATGAGCGTGGAGATGGGCTTCATCGCCGCGCGGCAGACGAGGGGCTGCCCCGTCGTGATGCCGCCCTCCACCCCACCCGCGTGGTTCCCCGCCCGTCCGAATCCGCCGCCCCGCATGGCGGAGGCGTCGCGCGTGATCGCGTCGTGCACGCGGCTGCCGGGGCGCATGGCGGCCTGGAAGCCCAGGCCGATCTCCACCCCCTTGATGGCCTGGATGGACATCAGCGCCGCCGCCAGCCGCGCGTCCAGCTTGCGGTCCCACGACACGTGCGAGCCCAGCCCGACGGGAACCCCGCGCGCCACCACCTCCACGACCCCCCCCAGCGTGTCGCCATCCCGCTTGGCGGCGTCGATCAGGTCGATCATCCGCCCCTCGGCGTCCGGGTCCAGGCACCGCACGGGCGAAGGATCGGACGCCGCGTTCAGATCCTCCGGCAACTCGTCCGGGGCCCTGGCGACGACGCCGCCGATCGACGCCACGTGGCTGCCGATCGAAACCCCCAGCGCCGAAAGCAGCTGCTTCGCCAGGGCGCCCGCCGCGACGCGCATCGTCGTTTCGCGGGCGCTGGCGCGCTCCAGGATGTCGCGGGCGTCGGTGCGGTCGTACTTGAGCGCGCCCACCAGGTCCGCGTGCCCGGGACGGGGAAAGAAGACGCGGCGCATGGCCTCGTCGTCACCCACCGAGTCCACGGGAACGGGCGACATGGGCTCGGTCCAGTTGGCCCAGTCGCGGTTGCGCACCAGCAGGGTGACGGGCGAGCCCAGCGCCTGGCCGTGGCGCACGCCGGACAGGATCTCGGCGCGGTCGGACTCGATGCGCATGCGGCCGCCACGCCCGTATCCGCCCTGCCGGCGGCGGAGCTCGCGATCGATCTCGTCTGCGGAAATCGGCAAACCGGCGGGGAGCCCCTCCACGACCGCCGCGAGCGCGGGTCCGTGCGACTCGCCCGCGGTGGTAAAGCGGAAGGTCGGCATGACGGGGAAGATAGTACGAGAGTGCGAAAGTACGAAAGTACGGAAGTGCGTGAGTGCGGAAGTGGGAAGCGCGCGGGGATTCCCGCCACTCACCCACTCACCCACTCACGCACTCACGCACTCACGCACTCACGCACTCACCCACTCACCCACTCACCCACTGCAGGTCACGACCGCGGCCTCGCCGGCGACTGTCAGCCCGCTCGACCAGATCACGGTGGGGCCCGACGGCGCCCTGTGGTTCACCCAGCCACGGGACAACCAGATCGGGCGGAT
>DATABT010000686.1:0-2055 GCA_036259455.1 Longimicrobium sp.
GCGGGCGGGGCACCCTCGAAATGGGAAAAGAAGATGCGCTGGCGCTCGTAGCGCGCCGCGTCCTCCGCCCCGCCGGCGGGCGGGACGGAGTCGTCCATCAGCGCCGCCTTTCCCAGCAGCAGGCGAAGCACCTGCTCCACCTCGCCGCGCTCGCCGGCGTCCAGCCCGTCCAGGAGCGCGGCCGTGTCGAACCCATCCCTGGCGCGCTCTACCATCCGCGAGAACGCGCGCGGGTGGCGGAGCGTCCCGACCGAGACGTTCTGGACCGCCGACTGGATCCGGAACTCGCCGGGGCCCACCGCGTAGACCGCAAAGCGGGGGGGCATGCGAAGGCGGGCGGGGAGCCCCGCCGCGCCTCCGTTTTCGCCGGGCCGGGAGCGCTCCGCCATGGCGTCAGGCGTTCGCGAAGATCTGGGTGGCCAGCGCGTCGGGCCCCAGCCGCCGCAGGTCCGCCGGGGTGAAGCTGGCCGTGATCCGCAGCGCGCCCGTGTCGTGGTCCACGAAGGCGAGCCTGGCGCTGTGGATGGTCATTCCCGGGTCGTTGCTCCCCGACATCGCCACGGCGAAGGCTTCGCCGTTGTCCTGGACGCCCACCATTCCGGAAAGGTAGGTGCGCACGGGGCCGGCGTACTGCACCGTCGGGTCGTTGAACGTGATCGCCGCGGTGGTGAAGGCGCGCGAGGACGCGACGCCCTGAACGCCGCCGTTGGACGAGCTGCAGCAGCTGTTGCTGCTGCTGCACGAGCAGCAGCAGCAACAGCAGCAGCCGCCCGCCCGGATCAGGCTGCCGATCTCACCCGCCAGGTTGGTGCGCTCGGCGCCGGAGAGCGAGGCCAGCTGCGTGCTGGTGAGGTTGGAGGTGGAGAACGAGTCGGTGTGGAACGACCGGTACGCCGACTCGCCGATCAGGGTGGGCCTGTCCTCGACCGTGATTCCCGAGGAGGTGCTCACCGCCGGGACGTCGAAGAAGAGCGACCGCCCGGACTGCAACTGGAGCCCCTGGCCTTCCAGCCAGGTGCCCAGCCGGCGCGCCATGGGCGACGCGTTGTACAACTGCAGCGCCTTCGAGGCTCCGTTGGGAACGGCCGAGTAGAACGTGGGGCCGCTTCCCACCAGCGCGTTCCAGCCGTGCCGGGCGTCGCCGCACCCCGCCGCCAGGCCCATCCCGAGCAGGCCCGCCGCGGAGAGAAACGCCCTCCGGTCCATCGTGCCGTCGGTTTCCTTGGGGTCCGGGATCTGTCCGCCGTTCCGGGATTCTGCCATGGGTCACCTCGATGCAAGGGGAACCGTTGGTCCAGGGAGCGTGTGCAGCCTAACAGGTGGATGATGGCATGGCAAGTCTCTTGAGGAGCGCGTATGGATGGACCTCCCCTATGTTGAGACCGGGCAGGTATTTGTGGGAAAGTTTCGCAGAAGCTGGGCGGTATCGGGATGTGGACGGGCACATCCCGTGCCTTCGCGCGAACAGATAGTGCTTCATATCTGGTCCTGAACGGTGGTGGTCTGCTGCGCGATCGGCTGATCGCGCCTGCTCGCTGTTCTCACCCCCGGCAGCCGCAGCGGACCAGGCTCGACGCTGACCGGTGCACACAAGATTTGACAGCAGCACCCGCGGCATCTGCCTTTTTCTCAGCGCCTTTGTATGATAATGAGACGGCCGTCATACCGTTTCACCGGCTTCTTCGTGAAGGCTGAGGACCGCGGCTTCGCGCAGAGGACGCAGAGGAAAAATGACAAAAAAGGGGTTCTTCGTCGATCTTGGTGCAGGTAAACAGACCCGACGCCGAACTGTCATTTCGAAGGAGGCGCCTGCACCGAACTCAGCCCGTGCAGGATTCCCATGGCGCCGACTGAGAAATCTACTCACCCGTGCTGGTGATCCGGCCCTCGGCTCGGCCCTCGACCCGCTTCTGCGCGGCGCATCGGAGGCGGGTCCCGGGACGTGCGGCCAGCCATGAGCGTGGGTGAGTAGATTTCTCAGTCGGCGCAACAAGATCCTGCACGAGGCAAGTCCTCGCGGGCGCCTCCTTCGAAATGACAGCTCACGGCGCAGAC
>DATABT010000687.1:0-8173 GCA_036259455.1 Longimicrobium sp.
ATCGCGCGGCTCCCGCAAGAGTCGCGCGATGCCGACGACACTACAGGCCCAGGAAAGCTGAAAAAATGGACAAACTCCCCAAAAGGGACACACGTAAATGCCCGCTCGCGTCGAGTTCCGCCTCGGCAGCATCTTCGACGAACCGTGCGACGTGCTGGTAATCCCGTCATCCACCACAGGCACGGTGACGCCCGACGTGCAGCAGGAGATGCAAAAGGTCGGAATCCCCTTGCCGGAGGCGATGGCCTGGGGGAGCGTGGCCCTGGCCCCGACCTGGATCCCCCGGTTCTCGCGCGTGGCGTATGCGGCTACGATCAGCGGCGAGGGAACGTCGCTCGAAATCGTCAAAAGGATCGGGACAGAGCTTGGGTCCATCGCCGCGGCATCGCCCAGAAACCTGTTCGGCGGTGCGGGCCGGCTGGCAGCGTGGTTCTTTTCCGGTGAGCCCCCCGCGAGCGGTCTTAAAGGTTTTGTTCCCCGCTTTTTCAAGATCTCGGCGCCGCTGCTGGGCGCGGGGTCCGGCGACCTGGAGCCGCGCGATGCCGCGTTGGCCCTGAGAGCCGGCTTCGTCTCCACCGCCCCCGCGTCCGCGCTCCTGCTCATCAGCATTCGCGACCAGGAAGACTACGAGGAGGTCGCGGAGGTGCTGAGAAGGCCGACGATCGCTCCCCGGCGGGATGCGTCCGCCGCCCCGAATGCCGGCGCGACAAGCGAAACGCAGCGGAGCCCATCCACCGCATCCTTCGGGGCGGGACTCGCTCCGGCTCCTCGGCCGGCCACCCCCGCTCCGGCTCCACAGGCGCAGCCGGCGCCGTCGAAGCCATCCGCTGGCTCAGGACCGTCGTCCCCGCGAAGCGGCGTCTTTGTGAGCTACAGCCACGCGGACGCGGAGTGGCTGGAGCGGCTGCAAAAGCACCTGCGGCCGCTGCAGCGCGAGGGGGTGGAGGTCTGGGACGACACACGCCTGCGGCCGGGCGAGCCCTGGCGTGAGAAGATCCGCGAGGCATTGGCGGCTGCAAAGGTGGCGATCCTGCTGGTCAGCCCCGACTTTCTGGACTCTGAGTTCATCGCAGCCGACGAGCTACCCCCGCTGTTGAAGGCGGCAGAGGAGGACGGAGCTACGATCCTTCCCGTAATCGTCAGCCACTGTCGTTTCGACCGCACACCGAGTCTGTCACGATTCCAAGCCGTGAACGATCCGGCGAAGCCATTGGTCCGAATGGGTCGTGGTAACCGTGACAAAGTTTTCGATGACGTCGCTCGCGCCGTGGAGGACGCGCTCGGCAAGTAGCACCTGAACGGGAGAAGAGGACGCGGAGATGGCACCCGGCCGTACTCCGCGTCCTATCTTTGTTCCTCCGCGTCCTCCGCATGACACTTCAGTTCTTCACGCGGCGGAGGCCCACTGCCACGCGGTGCCCTCGTGCAGCGAGGCGTAGACGGCGTCGCGCACGGCGTTGGCCTGGGCGCTGGTGAGCGTGCGCACCAGGTCGCGGATGACCAGGCGCACAAGCACGTTCTTCTGCCCCGCCGCCATCCCGATTCGCTCCCGCGCCTGCCGCGGCACCTCGTCGTACGGCGTCTCGCTGAGCACTTCGATGGACTCCACCGCCTCCGCGCGATCGCCGAGCGCCTGGCGCACGCGGTCGCCCAGCTCCTCCGGCGTGCGGTCCGCCGCCACGGCGATGGAGAGGTCGCGGCGGATGGCGGGCTGGCCGCTGACGGCGCGGTACGGCTCCAGGTCCAGCATCTGCGCGCAGATGCGCGGGTCCTCGGAGCGCAGGACGCGGATGTCGTCCATCCCCTTCACCAGCATCAGCAGCCGGTCCAGCCCCAGACCCATCGCCAGCCCGGAGTAGTCGGGCGCCGGCAGCCCCGCCTCGTCCAGGATGGCCGGGAGCGCGAGACCGCACTCGCCCACCTCCACCCACCCGCCGCCGTCCGCGCGCGCCTCGATCTCCACGCCGTCCGTCGTGTAGGGGTGGTCCGCCGCGTTCAGGCGGTACTCGCGGCCGGGGAACACGGCCGCCATCGCCACCGCCACCATCTCGCGCAGTTCCGGGATGCCCACGCGCCCGCGGACCACGCGCCACAGATCCATCTGGTGCGGCTCGCCCGTGTGCAGCCGGTCGATCTCGTCGCGGCGGTAGACCAGGCCGGGGCACGCCAGCAGCACGTCGCCGGGCGAATGGTGCGCGATGCTCGCCAGCAGCGGCGGGATCATGGCGGAGGTCTGCGTGCGCAGCACCGTGGTCTCGCTCACGTAGCGGGAGTAGCGCGCGTCGCGGGCGGCGCCGCCGTGCGGGTAGTGCAGGCGGTCGTAGTTGTGCTCCACGGGCACGGCGGGATGCGCCCGGTGGACGATCACCTCGCACTCCCAGCGCGTTCGCAGCGCGGTGAGGATTCGGTCGATGAGCTGCTGGATGGCGTGCGACCCCTGCGCCGGGTCCGTCAGGTCGCGCAGGGTGACGGCGCGCAGGTAAGCGTCGTGGGACAGGATGGCGGGCTTCATCGTTGCTCTCCGGTTCTGGCCGATGACGTGGATCGGCGGATTGGGGTGGTCGATGGACACGAAAAAGCCCCCCGGACCGCATCCGGGGGGCGTTCGGCCCGTGGGGCCACGCCGGAGAGAACGTGTCGGGGCTACAGCCGCGCGCGCACCGTCCCCACCCCGGACAGGGTCGGGGGGCGGATAAATCGGCGGGTGCTCGCGGCGGTGATCTGCATGGTCAGTCTCGACGTCGAAATGTGCCTGCTCCTCGAATATAACCGCGTGACGCGGCGGCTTACAAGCTTCACCACGCCGTCATCGCGCGCGTGGCGCAAGAGGCCCTCGCCCGTCTAAAATGGACACTCCGGCGCATCTCCAGATTTTGTTGTATCCTCGTTCACATGCGCCAGTTCGAATCTTCGCCGCTGAGGTGCTCTCCCGTGAACCACGAAGCCCTCGAGTGATCGGGGCTTGGTCGTTCAGCGAGGGGGCCTCAGAGCGTGAGTAAAGATGCATCCACCGAAGGACTCCGGGCGAGGTCGAAGCCGGCGACGGACCACCAGCACGGGTGAGTAGATTTCTCAGTCGGCGCCACAGGTCCGTGCACCAGCAGCGATCACGCGGGCGCCTCCTTCGAAATGACAACCGCGGCGCGCGCCACTTTCACCCGGCGGGGTACGCGCGGCGCCGGATGACTCAGGATGACATCGTGTCGGGGGAGAGATTTTCAACACCCTCCTCACGCCATGCTCTCGCGCCTGGCGGCGCGAAAGAGGGGGATGAGGATCCTCGTTCTTTCCTCTGTTGACCCTGTGTGAGGCCAATTCCGTGCTGGCTGCGTGAAAACAGGCGAATGCACGGGAAGGCGTTCGGGCGCAACCAGATAGGGCGGACGATCCCGATCCGGTGGAACCCATCCTGCATGGTGCTTCCGGCCTCTCCGAAGGCGGCGGCGAACGATCCAGGGAGCACCCCAGTGGCGCGCAGGACGATCCGGCAGATGGTGGCACACGCGGCCCTTCCCGCGACGGTGATCGGGGCCGTGGCGGTGGGCGTGGCGACGTCGGCCGCGGCCAAGCCGTCCGTGAGCATGCGCGGCTCGCCGGCGTCCATGCAGCGCCAGTACGAGGTGGCGGTGGCGGAGGACTTCACCTTCGCCGAGACACCGGCGGCGGTGACAGACCTGGTAAAGAAGGACAGGCTGGTGCGGCTCGCCGGCAACGCCGACTATACGCTGGCCCGGGTGAGCCACCCGTACGCCCGCCGCGAGGTGAAGACCTTCGTGGAGAACCTGTCCGGCGAGTACCGCAGGGCGTGCGGCGAGCAGCTGGTGGTCACCAGTCTCACGCGGCCCAAGGCGAACCAGCCGGGGAACGCGCACGAGTTGTCGGTGCACCCGGCGGGGATGGCGGTGGATTTTCGCGTCAGCCGCAACAGCAAGTGCCGCGACTGGTTCGAGAAGGCGCTGCTGGCGCTGGAGCGCAAGGACGTGCTGGACGCCACCCGCGAGCGCAACCCGCCGCACTACCACGTGGCCGTCTACCCCGACGCGTACCGCGCATACGCCGCCACGCTGAAGCCGGCGGAACGTCCGTCGTCGTCGCCGACCGTCCTGCGCCCGCGGGCAATGCCGGAGAACGAGGCCGCCCCCGCCGCGCCCGCGTCCGGCGAGGCGGCCCGCACGGCGCCGTCGCCCTCTTCCGGTGCCGAGCCGCCGATGGTGCTGGTGGTGCTGTCTTCCATCGCCCTGCTGTTCGGCATCGGCTGGCGCATCGCCAGGCACCACGGGCCGCGGTGATCTCCTGACGGAACGACCGCCTCACGCCCGGGCGCGGAGACAGCGGGAATCCTCATCCCGCCGTCACCGCTCCCGGCGCGAGGCCGTTTGTATCAGGTTCCCACGGTGACGGCAAAAGGATTGTGCACCTGCAACCACAAGCCGTATCATCCAGTCTCCACCTCCCGCCGTCCCACCCTTCCACCCCCGTACACCGCGGCACACGCAGCACGGCTCCGGCACCGGCCCGCGCCGCGCGCCGGGACCGGACGCGCACCATTCGCCCCGTTTTCCCGCAGACACAGGATCGACACGCGTGAGCAAGAGGATTCTGCACCACCAGCCGTTCCAGCCGTTCGAAAAGGGCGAGCGCAGGTACGACGTGGCCGTCATCGGCGGCGGCATCTCGGGGGTGTACACGGCGTGGCGGCTCAAGCAGAACGACCCCACCCTGAACGTGGCGGTGTTCGAGTACGGCGACCGCATCGGCGGGCGGCTGTACAGCTACCCCATGCCGGGAATGCCGCACATCAAGGCCGAGCTGGGCGGCATGCGCTGGCTCAAGTCGCACGAGATCGTGGTGGGCCTGATCGACTACCTGAACCTGGCCACCCGCGAGTTTCCCATGGGGCCTGACGGGGGCGCCAACAACCTGATGTACCTGCGGCGCCATCAGCTGCGGGTGCGGGACCTGACGGACCCGGCCAGGGTGCCGTACCTCATGAACCCCGACGAGCAGGGGATGAACCCGGACCAGCTGCAGGCGTACGTGATGAACAGCCTGCTGCCCTTCAACAGCGAGCTGAGCACGGAGGACTGGTGGACGGTGCCGGTGCTCAACGGCACGCCGCTGTACCAGATCGGCTTCTGGAACCTGCTGTACCGGGTGCTGAGCAGCGAGGCGTACCAGTACATGTACGACGCCGGCGGCTATTACACCAACGTGGCCAACTCCACCTCGCCGCTGTCGCTGCCCATCAGCGAGTACGACCCCAGCAACAAGTACTACACGCTGGACGAGGGATACGAAGAGCTCCCCCGCACGGTGGCCGCGCGCTTTCGCGACCTGGGGGGCGAAATTCATCGCAACCACCGGCTGGACTCGTTCGGCCGGCGCGCGTCGGACGGCGACTACGCGCTCTGCTTCGTGCGCACGGAAACGGAAAACGCAAAGACCTCCGACCTTATCCCCCGCGAGGAGGTGCACATCGACGCCGAGCGGGTGGTGCTGGCGCTGCCGCGGCGCTCCATCGAGCTCATCCGCTGGAACCGGCTGGACTCCACCGATCCCACCGAGGCCGACCGCACCCTGCGCGGCAACCTGGAGGCCGTCATCAGCCAGGCGGCGTTCAAGATGTTCCTGGGCTACCCGTATCCCTGGTGGCGGGCGCTGGGGGTGGAGGCGGGGCGCACCATCACCGACATGCCCATCCGCCAGACGTACTACTTCGGCACGGAGAGCGAGAGCGGCGGCGAGCCCGAAAACCACAACTCGCTGCTGATGGTGAGCTACAACGACCTGGGGAGCGTGCCGTTCTGGAAGGCCCTCGAGGCGGGCGAGTGCTTCGAGGGGCGCACGGTGAACCCGGAGCACGCGGCGGACCCCACCCGCCCCGGGCGCGACTACTTCCTGGGCGGCGAGGCGCCGGTGCCGCGGCACGCGTTCCAGATCAGCAGGGAGATGGTGCAGACGGCGCAGGAGCAGGTAAAGGAGGTGCACGGGCTGAAGTTCGTTCCCGAGCCGTACACGGCCGTGTACCACGACTGGGGCGAGGACCCGTACGGCGCCGGGTGGCACGCCTGGAAGGCGGGAAGGAAGTTCTGGGAGATCATGCCGTACATGCGCGGCATTCCGGGCGAAAAGGTGCACATCTGCGGCGAGGCGTACTCCATTGGCCAGGGATGGGTGGAGGGCGCGCTGCAGACGGCGGAGCTCATGCTCAAGGAGCACTTCGGGCTCGGCCGCCCCAGCTTTATTCCGCGCAAGTACTACGAGACGGAGATGGGGCCGTGAAGACGCGCGCGAAGGCGGCGCCGGGCACCCTTCCCGGCGACACGGACACGGGCGGATGCAACGTCGCGCGCTACCTTGCCACACGGCTGGCGCAGATGGGCGTGGGCCACCTGTTCGCCGTCCCCGGCGACTACGCGGGGCACTTTCTCACCACGATCGACAACGAGGGTGGGTCCATCGGCATTCAGCGCGTGGGCACCTGCAACGAGCTCGAGGCGGGGTACTCGGCCGACGCGTACGCGCGGCTGCGGGGCGCGGGCGCGGCGTGCGTCACCTTTGGCGTGGGCACCTTCAGCGTGCTGAACGCGCTGGCGGGGTCGTACGTGGAGCAGCTCGCCGTGGTCCTGGTGAACGGCAGCCCGGCGTCGGCGTCGCGCACGAGGGAGCGGCGCGAGGGCGTGCTCTTTCACCACTCCACCGGCACGCTGAGCGCGGACGAGGAGTCGGTGAAGAACGTGACGGTGTGGCGCGAGGTGGTGCGCGACCCGGTGCGCGCGCCGGAGCAGATCGACCGGGCGCTGCGCGAGTGCCTTACCTGGCGCCGCCCCGTGTACATCGAGGTGGAAGCCAACGTGTGGTGGCTGGAGTGCCAGCCGCCGCGCGGGCGGGTGGAGCCGGGGCCGCTCCCCCTGCTGGACGAGTCGCTGGACAAGGGCGTCGACGCCACGCTGGAGCACCTGTGGGCGGCCAGGCGGCCCGTGATCTGGGCCGGGCAGGAGGTGCAGCGCTTCGGGCTGCAGGACCTGCTGCTGGAGATCGTCCGCGAGACGGGCCTTCCCTTCGCCACGGACCTGCTGGCAAAGGGGGTGGTGCCGGAGAGCACGCCGGGCTTCATCGGCTGCTACGACGGCGCGTCGGCCCAGCCCAAGACCAGACGGCTGGTGGAGAAGGCCGACTGGCTGGTCGGCTTCGGAAACCTGGTTACGGACGACTTCCTGGACCTGGTCACCAGCAGCTACGGACGAATGTCGCTGGCGTGGAACAACTCCGTCCGCGTGGGCACGTCCGTGTGGGATTGCGTGCCGCTGCGCGCCTTCATGGAGCGGCTGCTGCGGCGCCTGCGGGAAAGGAAGTATGGCGCCCCCGCAGGCGCCGTAAAGGCGCTGGCCGCAGTGGGCGC
The DNA here is from genome assembly GCA_036259455.1 of Longimicrobium sp. Classification (GTDB taxonomy): domain Bacteria; phylum Gemmatimonadota; class Gemmatimonadetes; order Longimicrobiales; family Longimicrobiaceae; genus Longimicrobium. The sequence continues at coordinate 7,403 of DATABT010000687.1, forward strand.
GCCGGAGCAGAAGGCGCTCACGGCCGAGGAGCCGGCGATGAAGGCGCTGACGAAGGCGGCCGCCAGCCCGCAGGTGACGTACGACCGCTTTTTCCGGAAGATGCGAAAGTGGGTGGACGACGAGATGATCCTGATGGCCGACACCACCATCGCGCTGTACTCCGCGGCGGAGCTGCCGGTGAACGTGGCCGGCGGCTTCATCGCCCAGGCCGCGTGGAACTCCATCGGCTACACCACGGGCGCCTGCCTGGGCGCGGGCTTCGGCGACCCGGCGCGCCGCCCCGTCGTCTTTACCGGCGACGGGGGATTCCAGATGGTGGCGCAGGCGCTGTCGGACGTGGTTCGCGCCAGGCACGGGACCATCGTCTTCATCTTCGACAACGAGCTCTACGGGATCGAGCAGGCGTTCGTAAACGTGAAGTACTTCACGGCGGGGGAGCCGCCGGAGGCGTTCGACCTGCTGCACGGGTGGGATTACGCACGGCTGACGGAGGTCTTTCGCGGTGGGTGGAGCGCCACGGTAACGAACATGAAGGAGCTGGATGCCGCGCTGCAGCGGGCCAGGGCCAACACGGACACCCTTTCGCTGATCACCCTCAGGATCCCGCAGAAGGACATCACCCCGCAGATGCTGGCGCTCGCCGGCGGCTGACCGGCGGGCGCCAGCATCTGCGGGGTGATGTCCTTCTGCGGGATCCTGAGGGTGATCAGCGAAAGGGTGTCCGTGTTGGCCCTGGCCCGCTGCAGCGCGGCATCCAGCTCCTTCATGTT